>NZ_JACJDN010000444.1:0-3455 GCF_014163565.1 Pseudoalteromonas sp. SR45-5
TTTATGTCCGTACTTTGAAAAATAAATTAAGAAGTACAAGTAAAAATTTGCAGCTTAAGCTATTCATTGAAGCTATTTTTGGTTATTACTCTCAAGCCTTTTTAAGGCAAACCCCATAGAGGAGCACATAACACCAAAAATAAAACCTATCGCAGAAAAAACTAGCCAAGTTTTTGTGGCATGAGTCATGAGTCATGACGAACTTACTTTTATTATTGTGCTTTTTTAGCGAGTCTATACGCTTGTTTATTTTTATACATTGCGTGGTCTGCATCATTTAATAGCGCTTCAAAGGGCTGCTTTTGTTTATTAGTAAAACTATAACCAATGCTGAGCGATAAATCGCAAACACCTTCTTTTAGTAAAGCATTTGTATACTCAGAGGATATTTTATCCATGATGTAGCTAATTTTGCTTTTATCGCTTAATTGCATTACTGCAACAAACTCATCACCACCTAAACGCCCTACTATGTCGGCATCTCTTAAATGGTTTTTTAGCGTATCCGCCAAAATAATTAAGGCTTTGTCACCTACTTCATGTCCAAAGGTGTCGTTTAATTTTTTAAAGTCGTTTATATCAATAAACAAGCAACATACGTCGAAGCCCAAACGCAGTGCTAAATTAAGCTTTTGCTGAGCTAGTAAGTTAAGTGCTCGGCGATTATAAATATCTGTTAATGAGTCTAACATGGCTATTTCGCGCATTTGTTCATAGCTGTAAACAAGCGCTAGGTCGTCTTCAATTAAATCGCGTAGTTGCTCTATGAGCTCAAAGTATTCATCGGTGTAGCTAGTTATTTTAGTGTCTTTTAAGCATAGCGTGCCAAATACTTCACCTTCTGGCCAATGAATAGGTAAGCCTAAGTAGGATTCAACACCGTCCTCAACTACTTCTGGGAGGGTGTTCCATGCATCGTTATTGCTTGCATCATTAACATATAAAATATTATTAGTTTCAGCGACGTGCCGACAAAAAAGAGGAGTTTGATGGGGAAGTATCGGGTTGGTTTCAAAGCTTGAGCCACCTTCGTTATTTCTAATAACAACGCGATAGCCTTTGCTTGTTGCCTGAACTATATAACCAGACGGGGCTGAAAAAAGCCCCGTGATAAGGTCCATTGTTTTTTGCCATTTATGCAAAGATATTTGGCCATCAACACCAGAGAATGCCCATTTATCAGTTTCAAACATTAACTTTACCTCGGCTATTTAATAGCTCCAGTATAGGCAAAAAAGTAAACTAAAAGCTATTATTTACGACGTCTACTTGGCTCTCTTTTACCTGTGATGCGTTTTTTATCGCGATCTTTTCGCGACTTGTTAGTATTTTTACGATTATCTTTTGGCTTTTTATTAGGATCTGGCTCGTAACCTTCTAACCACTGCGGCGTTAAACGCGTATCGAGTAGTACTTCAATTTCTTCTAGCAGCCATTGCTCATCAAGACTTACCAATGACATAGCAAGTCCTTGTTCACCAGCACGACCTGTACGGCCAATACGGTGCACGTAATCCTCGGCAATGTAAGGTAGTTCAAAGTTAATTACGTATCTAAGTGTAGAAATATCTAAACCACGCGCAGCGACATCGGTTGCAACAAGTACGCGTGTAATACCTTCTTTAAAGTTTTGCAATGCACGGTCGCGTGCGCCTTGCGATTTGTCGCCATGGATTGATTCGGTTTTTAAACCATCTTTACACATTTCTTTAGCAAGCTGATCAGCCATTTGTTTTGTGCGAGTAAAAATAAGCACTTGGCGCCAGTTTTTCATGCCAATCATGTGCGATACAAGTTCGCGCTTACGATCCTCATCTACAGCGTAAATAACTTGCTCTACTTCAACCGCAGCTGAGTTACGTTTATCAACTTCAATTAGTTCTGGGTTTTTAAGTAACTTTTTACTGAGTTCAAACACGCTGTCATCAAACGTAGCTGAAAATAGTAAAGTTTGGCGATCGCCCGGGATATGTCGCAATATACGTCTAATTTCATCAATAAAGCCCATATCAAGCATGCGGTCAGCTTCGTCAAACACTAAGGAGTCTACGCTTGAAAGTACCACACTGCCTTTAACTATATGATCAAGCAAACGCCCAGGTGTTGCCACTATAACTTGCGCTGTTTTAAGTGCTTTTATTTGAGGGCCAATACTTACGCCACCATAGGCTAAAGCGCCATTGATATTAGTGCCTTGTGCGTACTTTTCAAAGCTTGCAAATACTTGCTGAGCAAGCTCACGGGTTGGCGTTAAAATTACAACGCGGGCAAGGCCTTGCTCATCTTTTTTAGGGGTATTTAAAAGCTTATGTAATAAAGGTAAAACAAAGGCGGCGGTTTTACCCGTACCTGTTTGCGCGCTGCCCATTACATCACTTCCGGCTAAAATAGGCGGAATAGTTTTAATCTGAATTGCGGTAGGTTGAGTGTAATTATTTTGCTCAATCGCTGTTAATAATAACGGGTCGAGATTAAGTGATGAGAACGTAGTGGCAGACATAGGCTTAGCTTTAAAATAACAAAGAGCGCTATTGTACGCATATTACTGTACTGCGTAAATTAACCAGTCCAGAAAAGTATTTAATCGTGGTTGCTCACTTTCACTTTAGCGCTAAAAACAATAAAAAAGGCGCTAAATAACAGTTGTATTTAGCGCCTTTTATAATTTTATGTAGCTTTAAGCTGGCTTTAGTGTTGCTTTACGTTCGTTGTAAAACGCAATTAAATCATCAACTGTTGCTTGGCAGTATTCGCGAATACCCGAAACCACCATGTGCTTTTCACCACTGCCCACTTTAACGCCGTTTTCTAACAGGTTAAAACGTAGTGTAATTTTTCCGCGCTTACCAGTGTACTCAAAGCTTGGCTCTGCAAATTCAAGTATTGGCGCTGTTATATCAAGGTTATCAAGATTAATAAGCATTGATTCGTAAATTATCATCGGACGAGCAGGGTTTATCATTACCTCTTGCTTGCCCATTAATGGGATAATTACATGCGGAAAGGTAGTACCAGAAAACTCAACATAATTTTTTATTAGACTATTAGTTAGTGCTGGGCATTGGCTGGTTTTACCGCTGCGCTTTACCTTTAAAATGACTTTTTCGCCATTGGTTACATCAAACTCATCGGCTCCCTCAGGGAAATGAAGTTTGGTGTTTTCATCAACCATACCGGCAAAAGTAAATTCCATTTGTTCACTAATACCGTAGCGGTCTAGTACCAATGAAAAAAGTAAGTCTCCTGGCGCGCAAAACTTTTTGGCATCTTTGTCATGAAGTGGATTGTAATCGTCAGCAACGCATTTAGCGAAGCGACAACCCTGCTCACGAGAGATAGAAACATAATCAGCATGCTGCTGAAAAAAAGGACTTAACATAGTTTGTTCACTGCTTAAACTGCTTATAACCTATCTATATTACCAGAAAAAAAATATTGAGAGGTCGAATCTGTTA
>NZ_JACJDN010000445.1:0-3449 GCF_014163565.1 Pseudoalteromonas sp. SR45-5
TTCGTACGGCGCTCAAACCATTGAGCAGCTAGATTTTTTTAGCAATGTTATAGAAGTGGTGCCTGGGAAAAGAGGTTTAAATGCTTTTACACATACTGCTCTAGCGCAAAAGCTCAAAGAACATGGTGTCACTAATGTAATTTTAGCCGGTACGGTGACTTCTATTTGTATTGACTCAACTGCGCGAACGGCTGTTGAACTTGGTTTTAACGTCACTATTTTAAGTGACTGTACATCGAGTCGCACTCCTTTTGAACAAACTTTTTACTGTGAAGAGGTTTTTCCTCTTTATGCGCGAGTTTGTGATAGTAAAACTTTTATTAAGCATTGGAGAGAGCATGGATAACAACGATGAACTACAAGTGCAAATCCAATATGCATTGGTCGAAAAGCTCTCCAATAGTAATCGACGTCAAGCAAAGCTATTAGCTATTTTAGATGAATGTATTTTTGAGTGTGATAAACATTTAAATCTTACCTATATTAACGAAGCATGGGAGAAGAAACTAGGTTACTCAAGCGATTCATTAATTGGTTCTAATATTACTAAGTTAATGAATTGCGATGATATTATGCATTTTGTTGCATACAGTTGTTGTTTGCTTGAAGGAAAGCAGACTCCTAGTGTAGAAATACAAATAAAAAATAGTCACGGACTCTTAAACTGGTTTGAGTTGAGGCTAGTTTATGATGAAAAAAGCGGTTTTATAGGTTCACTCTATGACATTCAACGTCATAAAGACTCACAACTTTTGCTTACACAACAGCAAAAATATGTAAAACGCTTATCGCTTGTTGCGAGCCATACAAATAACTTAGTGATAATTACAGATAAATTTGGCGTAATTGAGTGGGTTAACAATAGTTTTGAAGTACTTACAGGTTACACCTGTGATGAGGTTATAGGCACCAGTCCTGGTCATTTACTGCAAGGGCCAAAAACATGTGAAAAAAGCCGTAAGGTCATGTCTCATGCCGTAAAAAATGGACTTCCTTTTCAAGTTGAAACTACAAATTACGATAAAAACGGTAATATTTATTGGGTTGCTATTGATGCAAACCCAGTGCGAGATGATGAAGGCCAAGTAAAGCACTTTATCGCTATAGAAACTAATATTACGCAGCGAGTTAAAGCCGAACAAGCAATGGCAGAGATAGAATATAATTATCACTCTGTCGTTGATAATATCCCTGATATTGTTTTACGCCTTGATACATTTGGCAATCTATTATTTATAAATCAAGCATGGCAGCGAGTTCTACACAGCAAGGTAGATGAGAGCCTTGGCTTACCTATAATTAAGTTTATAGCAAAAGAAGATGTAGAAAAAATTAGTAGCACTTTACTTGATTATAAACAAGGTAAGCGTGACATTCGTCGCTTTGATATACGTTTAATTAATGCACAAGGTATAAATAACTGGGTCGAAATTACACTTACTCCAATTGTTGGTGGCTACGAAAGTGATTTATCATCAATTGCTGCGACACTTGTGGATATACAAGAGCGTATTGAAAGCGAGCAAATATTACTTGAAGCTAAACATCAGGCAGAAACCCTAGCGGAGTCAAAAAGCCGATTCATGGCAAATATTAGTCATGAAATTCGCACACCATTAAATGCTGTGATTGGATCTGCAGATATTTTGCATCATACCGGTTTAACTTCTGAACAAATGCGCTATACACAAATGATTAAAACAAGTTCTGACGCGCTATTAAGTGTATTGGACGATGTATTAACGTACTCACGTTTTGAAGCACAAGCCATAACACTCAATAATCAGCCATTTAGTATTGATACGTGTATTGAAGAAGCAATAGATATAATTTCCCAAAGCGCTTTACAAAAAGGGCTTGAGGTTATTTTTGATTTTTATCCTGATGTACCAGCTCAAGTAATTGGTGATCATGCCCGTATAAGACAAATAGTCATAAATTTATTAGCCAATGCGATTAAGTTCACTCAACATGGTGTAATAACGGTTACTGTTAAGTGCACTCATATTGAAGGTAATAATTTAAACCTTTATATATCTGTAAAAGACACGGGTATGGGAATTGCAAAAAATAAAATTGACAGTATGTTTATGCCTTTTATTCAATCCGATAATTCAATTACTCGAAAGCATGGTGGCAGTGGCTTAGGGCTTGCGATATGTAGGCAAATTTGTGATGTGGTAGGTGGAGATATTTCGGTTAGTTCTGAGTTTAATAAAGGAAGCGAGTTTATAGTTAATTACCCGCTGCAAATAGACACAACTGACTCAATTTTAAGAGAAGGGTTTGCAGCACGAAGTAAAAAGCCAAAAGTATGGATAGTAGGAAGTCACGAAATTCTAAAAACAGCCTTGGAGCATACGCTCACTCGGTTTTCTATCACTTTTGAACACTACGAAGTATGCCCAGATATACCCAAGTACGATAGTTTTCCTGATGCAATTGTACTAACTGATCCTCAAATGTTAGCCCAAACACGCGAGCGTATAAATACATACAACTCCCTTAATTCACCGTGTTTACTCATCCTAGATTTGCTAGGTAAAAGCTTATTACCGCAAAATATTAACGACAGAGAGCTTAGGTTAAATGGCCCTTATAAAGTATCGCATGTACTACGGGCAATTAGTTTATTAGAAGAGCAGTTGTTTCATTTGGATATTATATTTACCAATCGTGAGCAAAAAGAAACTTTAGAAAGCCCCTTAGGGTTAACTCAGTTAAGCGGAACCAAGGTATTAGTTGCTGAAGATAATACGAATAATCAAGTTGTAATTCGACAGTTTTTAGAACAAAAAGGTTGCCGTGTACATATTGTTAGTGATGGTCAAGAGGCAATAATAAAGGCGCAAAGCGGTGAAATTGATATTATTTTTATGGATATCCAAATGCCAATACTCGATGGGATTTCTGCAACTAAAGCAATCAGAAAGTTAGGTATAACCACCCCCATAATAGCACTCACTGCAAATGCGATTCATGGTGATAAAGAGCGATTTATAGACGCGGGGATGAATGACTATTTAGCTAAGCCAATTGTAAGTGAGACACTTTATTTATTACTTGATAAATATGCCCCAGAGCAGGTTATTGAATCTAAACATTTAAAGCTCTCTCGTTTAGCGCAAGTGTGGGAAAAGCTGAGTTGAGCAATGAAGGCTAGGGTTTGTTAAACGTTTAGGGTTAAGTTTGTAGCAGTGTGTTTGGTATTTAGGCAAAGTTGAGCCTATGCAGTGTGGTTATTTTCCATAAATGGGCGATAACGTAGCATTAATGCCAAACAGGCGCTGCCCAAAGGTTTCTTCCTAAGGGCTATTTACTCTTTGTTGCCAACATGCATGTAGGGAAGGGGTAAGGGGCGTGAGCAGAACGCGGAAGCTTTGCTCGGTCTTACATCGATGTAAGTCAGTAGGGTAACGCAGGAGCAGTTACCGATCCCGCTAGGTTAT
>NZ_JACJDN010000446.1:0-3437 GCF_014163565.1 Pseudoalteromonas sp. SR45-5
TAGCTACTTCTGATGCGCATGGCCTTTATGCGCAATACGGGTTTAAACCGATAGATAACCCCGCACTACTAATGCAAATAAATCCTGAGAATGTGTATGGTAAAAAATAATCGTGATATCTATTAAATGGGGGAAGAGCATAGTCCTTTGTAGTGACTTGTTATATACCGTAGTCACGTTCAACTTTGGATATACGAACCTTAAATGAATCGTACCAAGACTTACGGCCAGTTCTTTGAGCTTCTAAGTGTTCAGAGTTAGCTTTCCAATTTTTAATTGAATCTAAATCTGCCCAATAAGAAACAGTTATACCGACATTTTCTCTTGCTGATTCTATACCCAAAAATCCGGATTGTTGTTCTGCAAGCTCAACCATCCTATTTGCCATATCACCGTAACCATTATCACCTTCTGTTCGTGTGGAAGTGAAAATAACAGCAAAATATGGAGGTTTAGGTGTATTAGCTATAACTGACATTGATGCTCCTAGGTATATAACGCCTAAATCAGTCGCCGCCGGAGGCGGTCGGCTGGATTGACTTGTTAAATGGCTGTGAAATGTGTTCACTGGAAAGATTTATGCAGCACTGGATTATTTTCGTACTTTTCACTATTTTTCCTAAACTACCGAGCGAGTGTATGGCCAATCTTTTTGAGAAATCTAATAAGGTCTCTGCGTAATCATCAGAATATTTTCTTCTCATTTCTCCATTATTAAATTGATATTTAAATTGTTGGGTTCCCGAGTGAGTTAAACTATTCAAGCCCTTCCAATGATTCTTTTTAAAATCACTCAGTGACCCATTTAAGTGAGGCATTTCTTTTTCGATGTCAGAAATCATTTCTTGAAACGGTATGTTATTTTTAGGTTTTACTCTTGATTTAACACTGTCTTTTTTGTACTGCTGAACTTGTTTGTCAGTAGCGCATGCGAATAGCCATATTCCTCTAACATGGGCTTCAAATAATACGCGTAATAAAGCAGATGCAGGGGTCAAGTGACCTAGCTGAACAAGATCAAATATTGCTCGTTGATTATCAAAAACAACATCATGAAGCATAACGCTTAATAACACGCGATCAGAACCTTCGACTTTCATCCCGTCAAGCACTTCCGAAATCTTGGTTCCTATTATATTTTCCATAATTTCCTATAACTCAGATGTATGGAGCCATTTAACACTTTAGTATTTATGCGACACGCAGTTTGTGTTGCATAATCGCTTGTTGGACTGAGGCGCTACCTGCTCGGTGTGTCAGAGTTGGTGTTGTTTATGCTATGGGAATTTGCTTTTTAGAGGCTCTAGCTAAATCAGCTAATTTAATAAGCTTACCTATTATAATTTAAGCTTTCCCTGCAATGCTCAGCGTTTATTATCTATTCATTAAACCTAATATTTAACTGTTAAGCAATGATATTTTTACTACGCACAGTCACTACTAGACTGAGCAATTAAGCAGGTTAACTCATTGATTCTATTCAGCAGGCTCGCCCGCTAACTCCTTCGCTCTGCTGTAAGAATTGCTGTTTCCGACGCTGATATACCAATAAATCGTAAGATGCCAACCTTGTAAATCATTTAATATTCATTAAAAAACGGTGGCGATGATGCAAGTAACCGATTTAAGTACACTTGTTTGTGTAGCATATTATAAAAGGTGATTTGTGGATGGTGGAAGCTGTAAAAACGAGGTCATTAATTATCTACTAAACGCGTCTTCCTACTTTTAAAACAGGACAGACACGATGTACTTATACCAATCGACTTAAATATTTAGCCTTTCTAGCGTGCTAAATAAAGCGTTAACGGCGTTATTTATCCGTCGCTATAAATGTCTAATAACTTAACACGATTGATATTATTTGGTTTTTTTTGCCTCAAGTACTTCTATTTCACTCCAGATTTTTTCGGCTTCTGCACTTAACATGGCAAAGCTTTTAATGTCGCCTTTTCTTTGTGCCTGCATGCCTTGCTCTAGTTTTACGTCGTATTCTTTACGCAGTTTTTTTACAGGATCAGGCTTTAAAAATGAAAACATTAGTATTCTCTTAATTTATTAAATTATATGTATTTAGTGTACGCATTAATTGGCTTAATAGTTCTTTGTTTGGTGAAAATGTTTACTTTGCGCTTTAAAAGCGCAAAGTAAACACGGTGTAATTTTGCATACTGTGTGCTAGTTTTAGTGCTTACGTTTCTGGCTCTAGGCGTTTAATACCTTGCCCATCAATACCTAAATAAATAAAACCATCACTGCCTTGGGCTAAGCTGCGTACTCTGCCAACTCCATCGAGTATTTTATATTGCTTAACAACCTTGCCCTTTGAGAGTTCTAGTGCGCTAATGAATGCAAATTTCATTGATGCTAGTAATAGCTTACCTTTAAGCTTTGGGTATTTATCACTCGTTACATACAACATATCGGAGGGGGCAATTGAAGGGGTCCAATGTAATACGGGCGATTGCATGCCGTCTTTTTCTTTAAGGTCTGTAAACTTGGTACCGCTGTAGTTAACGCCATAACTTACTAAAGGCCATCCGTAGTTAGCGCCTTTTTTTATTATATTAAGCTCATCGCCGCCGCGTGGCCCGTGTTCGTGAGACCATAAAATATTATTTTGATTATCAAACCACATGCCTTGTGGATTACGGTGTCCATAAGACCATACCGCATGTTTTGCATTTTTTTGTTTAACAAACGGATTATCACTTGGGATATTACCATTTTCGTGTAAGCGATAAATTTTACCGCCGTCCCGCGTGAGATCTTGCGGGTTTATGTCGCGCGAGCCGCGATCGCCAATTGAAAAATAAACATAACCTTCATCATCAAACACAATACGACTGCCATAGTGCTGGCCTTTGGTACTATTATGCTCGCCTTTGTACAGCAATTGCTGATCAGACAACTGCGTATGATCGTCACTTAGCTTAGCGCGCATTAAGGCGGTGTTACTGCCGCTTCCTTTGCCCTCACTACTTGAGTAACTAAAGTACAGCCATTGGTTTTGCTTACTATCGGTGTGTAGTGATAAATCAAGCAATCCACCTTGGCCATTAGCGTCAATGTCGGGCAGCCCAGAGACTTTAGTTAACGTAGTGGTATTTTTAGGTAATAAAAATAACGTCCCACTGCGCTCAGATATTAATAAATCACCATTAGCTAAAGGCTCAATAGCCCAAGGTATAACCACACCTTCTACCGCTGTTATTGCGTTAACGCTAAGCGCTAAAGTATCGAGTTCTTTATAGTTTTTTACGTAATCGCTTTTTGCATGCGCGGGTGCGTTAGTAGCAAATATAGCAATGGCTAGGCCTGCACTTATTAGTTTAGGGAGTGTGTTATGTGACATTAAATTTATCATTATGGCTTCCAAAATTAATCCAATCTTACATAACCTTATCATGGCATAAATAAATTTGTTAAGTGTTGAG
>NZ_JACJDN010000447.1:0-3435 GCF_014163565.1 Pseudoalteromonas sp. SR45-5
AGCCGATAATAGATTTAGACAATAAAATAAGGTATTCACAATGGCTTCAGGCTTCACTTTTCAAAATCTCAGCATAAGTAAAAAAATACATGCGATTACGAGTATTGCTGTCGTTGCATTTTTAGTGATTGTTCTGATCAACTATTTTGCTATGAATGATAATAGAATTGCACTTGATGAAATGGAAAAATCATCCTACAAAGTTGTTAAGTTAACATCTGCTAATGTTGGCATTTTAGAGAAGCTGGACGAACTTTACACCCAAGCCGTAACATTTGGTGAGCAAGATTTAGTCGAGAAAGCATCTGACACATATAAGCAACTTGAGTTGAATATTATTGCGATAGAAAAAATAAATGCCTCTTACATTCACAGTGACACTAAAGAGCAGCTCGCAAATTACGAAAAAATATCAGCGACTATCGCAAATGGCATGGTAAATGGAACAGCAGATTTTAGTAAAATTCAACAACAAGCACAGAGGAAAACAGCGCTTTATAACGATGTCCTAGAAAAGTTTAAGGCAGCACAAGTCAAAGCTGACGATCGTTTTTTTGAACTTGTTGCAAGCACAAAGGACCGCTCTGATTACGCCCTTACGTTAATGTTAGTTGTTTCTATTGTATCGCTTATTTTATTGCTCTTTATGGCTATTTGGATAGCTAAGCGAATTGCTTCTTCGGCAAGTGATGCGGCAAATAATTTAAGCTTATTAGCAAGCGGTAAAGGCTCGCTAAGCACTAAATTGACAGTTAACTCTGAAGATGAAATAGGTCAAGTATCTATAAACTTCAACTCTTTTATTGGCATATTGAAAAAAACGGTGTTAGAAATTATCGCGGTTTGCGAACCGTTAATGGAAAACTCTACTCGCTTAGTGCAGGGGATGGAACAAGCGGAGCGTGCAACGACTAAACAAACCACTGATGCTGAGATTGTAAAGCAATCGATGGAAGAGATGAAACAGAGTGTAGGAGATATCTCTCAATCAGCTGCAAGTGCTTCTCATGCAGCGCAAACGGCTGAGAAAGAAGTTGAGCAAAGTCGAACTCAAGTACAAACATCAGTAACCGCTTCTCGTACGTTAAGTGATGAGATTAATCACGCTGCTACAACTATCAATAAATTAGCAGACGATACAAAAAATGTGTCGCAAATATTAAATGTTATTACATCAATAGCGGAGCAAACAAATTTACTTGCACTTAATGCTGCCATTGAGGCTGCCCGTGCTGGTGAGCATGGCCGAGGCTTTGCTGTTGTTGCTGATGAAGTTAGAGAGCTTGCATCGCGAACTGCTCACTCTACAAATGAGATTCGAGAGCTGTTGACTACTTTAACTGAAGCGGCTAACGAATCAGTTACTGCAATGACGACTGCAAGAGATATGGCTACAGATAATGCAACTGCAGCAGAAAAAACGGGTATTTCTATAGAGAAAATTGCAGAGCAAATGTTAGAAATAAATGGAATGAACTCACAAATTGCTGCTGCCACAGAAGAGCAAACATCAGTTGCTGCTATGGTTGTAGAAAACGTGACAAATATGCACGTATCATTTGAAGATACAATGGACTCGCTAACGGCTGTGAGGGATGTAGCTAAAAACCTTCATTACCTTTCAGATAACCTATTAGATGCCACGGCTAAATTTAAAATTGAGTAACGTAGCTAAATCAATTCGAAGTAATGCTTATTCAATTTGAGAGGGCAGATCAGACGCTAGCTGTGTTAAAATTTCTATTGAACAGTTTTTCTCCCTCAAAATATCTTACTTAATCGAGCGAATTGTTATTAAAGTTAAGTTATAAAAAAACCACCGATTAGGTGGTTTTTTTAATTTAATAATAGCAATTAAAAGGTAGCAATCACTTTAACTTTGTCAGTTGCTTTACTGCTATCTATATAGCCGATTGAATCACCATTAGCGGCAACAAAGTCAATGACAGCTTGATCTGAATCAAACTTTTCAGGCGGTGTTCCTTTACCTGTAAAAACAAGTTTTGACCAATAGGCATTTAATTGGCTGCTCGATTTACCTACCACTTTAGAATTGAATTCATCAGCAATAGCGGTACCGTTTTGAGTTGCTGGGTTGACCTTATTGCCGTTATCAAACGACTTGGCCTTTCCTAAGTAAATTTTCTTAATAGTCTCTGCATCAAGTGCATTTGCATTACCAGGATTTACAATTACTGCAACTTCAGCCAAAGCACCGAAAGAACATAATGAAAGCGCACTAGCGAGGATTAATTTTTTCATATTCCGCTCCAATTAAAATACTAAATCAACACCAACGGCTACTACATCCGTTTCAGTGTCAGTGATGTCATCATCAAATCGACTGAAGTCAATTTTAAATGCAGCAGAAGGGTGGAAGTCATAACGTGCGCCAATTGTGTATACGTTACTCTCTGCACGCATGCTCTCTAGGGCAAAGTTCACTGTAGTATTTAATAAAGGAATTGATTCAAGAGTATTAAAACGTGATGAATCATGTTTATCATCATTTTTTTCATAGGTGAAGTGAACAATAACATCGTCTATACGATAACCGGCAGAGGCATAGTATTGTGATTGTTCAGCCAAAATACTTCCCTCTACTTCAAACTGTGTATATTCAGCATCAAATAAGAAGTTATCATAGTCAATAGAGAAGCCAATACCAACAAAAGTTGTTTCATCTTCGTCAGTAGTAAGATCATTTGCTGTGCTCGTTAAACCGTTAGTATTAAGTACTTCAACAAGTCCAATTAAACCGCTGTCATTAGATGAAATGCTTGTGTCGGCCACAATATATGCAGTTCGTGCACTGAACCAGTCGTATGATAGGCTCCAGTTTATACCGCCTAAATTATTTAACTCAGCAGGTAAGCTATCTCCAAATACATCTATATCGCCATCAAAAGCGCCATAAAACCCTTGCAAAGTAGAGTCCCAATCTCCTAATTGATTGTTGTAAACAACACTCAAGCCTTCATAAGTCGAAAATGGGATACCGTATACTGAGCGAGGTGGACGTACCCAGCGATAAGCATAGCCAACATCCAAGAAATCTGAGTATTTATAGAAAGGAACACGCATTTTACCAGCGCTAAATTGCAGTTCATCGCTGTATTCATAAGTAACATATGCCCATTCGAATGTGGCGTCAAAGTCGTCCTCTCCACGCGCAATAATTTGAGCCGTAGCCGTTAGCTTCTCTTGAAGATCAGCAGATAGTTGTAAAGCGAACTTACTCTCATTTTTAAATGAGATATCATCGTCATATCCGTATAAGGTTTGATCACTGTCTAGGCTTTTACCACCCACTATAGATGCAAAACCCTTAATACGTACTTCAGCGCTTGCATAGCTAGATGCAAGTACAGCACATACAGCTACTGCTACAGATAGCTTTTTCATATGTATTTCCTATTTGTTATTTAGATGTTG
>NZ_JACJDN010000448.1:0-3418 GCF_014163565.1 Pseudoalteromonas sp. SR45-5
CGATGCCATGTATTTTAAAAACGAGACTAAACCGCTTATTTAAATTAATGAGTGATGAAGTAGCGCGTGATCCTGAAATTGGCATTAAGTTACAGCTTAATTTTGATTTAGAGGCAAGTAGTTAAAATTTACAAATAAGAAGTCAGGTAGCTGACTTCATTCACACTTGAATTCAAGTGAAACATTCCCTGGTTTTGCAAGCCCTGAGTCTGTCATATCAAGTTTCACTGTTTTAACCTTTTGATTTGCTTTATTGCAGAATTGATTTGCTTCTGCGTAAACGTCAGCTTTAGCTCCATCAGGTGGCCCAAAACCAATTTGTGCACTTCTTTTCGCAACCATGTAAATTCCATCATCCATAGGTATAACACCTGTACTACTGCAAGCAGTCAAGAGTAAAGTAAATAGCACCAAAATATTTTTCATATATATTCCTTTAATTTAGAGTAATTAATAACTCCATAATAAGATAACACCACTTTAAAATATTTGTAAATTATCAAAACTCACTTAGAAATAGTTTTGCGCTTTTAGGTTTAGCATAAATAGTTAAATGCTTATTTTATTAGCGATTGGTGGTTATTATGGCGCGGATTACTTGTCCAAATTGCGAAGCTAAAGCAACAATTACATCACGCGAAACACAAAGCGCGCATGTGGTTAATTTATATTGCTCACGTACTAACACAAATGAATACGGTGCAACGTGCCGTATTACCCAGTCGTTTGATCACTTCTTAAATCCGCCTTTTAAAACCATTGCACAATTAGCTGCGTCGCTAATTAAAAACCTACCACGTGAAGAGCAATTAGAACTTATTGGACTATAAAGAGTACTTTAAATTAAAGATTTTTCCTTTGCCTAACAGTTATTTCTGTAAAATAATTTAAGCACTGGTTAAAAAGAACACTCAAAGTGATGATTAAAAAATCAACTGGTTTTTATTTCTATAATACGTAAATTTAGCACATCATAAGTTGATTTTTGCATATTTCAACCTAACCTAATGATCAAAGGTTAACGCTTACTAACACTCATGCGTTATCCCAGTGTTATCCACATTTCGGGGCAATTATGTCCCTTGCAAAACAGATTCAACCACTCTATCTTGTTACGGAACTTGAAAATTATACTACATATAGTGTTGTGCTTTCAGGGGAGGGCTCAACACCATACTGGTAATATGGTGTTGAGGAAGTCACTTGCTAAGATTTCAGCTAAGCGCTTTGGTTTGAAAAAAGAGCGTAACTTATTCTGGAATCTTGAGCAACCCACATCTAAAAATTGGAGGATAATAAATTGAAAATCAATTTATCCTTAGAGATTTCAGCTCGTGCGATTATTAATGTTTCACACTTAATAGTTGCAATCAGTACACTGCTAGCAATGTAATTATAAAGGGCTAAAGAAATTTAGCCCTAAACCCTGCGGCTATAAACGTGCAGTTGTTACCACTAGTCCAAGATCGGTCGGCTGCGATCAAGCTTTGATTCTATACTTACATTTGTAACAATGCATTTTATGCGGCGTATTCGTTGCCCATTATTGTGTCTTAGTACATTGATTTGAAATTAGCAGCACGGTCTATACACATAACACCCTATCGTTTTACGATGTCTTCCAGTTGGCGGTATCTACAACGAGGCGAACCCTGTAACAACTCGGTACTGCCAAGTGATAGTTCCCTTAGCTGATACTCTTACACTTAAACTATCTCTATGCGATAATACGAACGGTGTTTGATTTTTACCTAGCAGCTTTCTTAATTTGGTGTTACTGATCGCCATTTAGTTTTTTTATACACAGTTAGCAAAAAATTTATACACGAAACTATACACACAACGCGCCAATTACAAGAAACTCGAAAATACAAAAAGAAACCGAGTAGCGCTAATAACCCGTAAAAATAAAGGGCTAAGACATAGAATGAATAATGAAAGTTATCAAGAGAATCAAGCAACTATCTACTGGCACGACTACGAGACTTGGGGAGCGAGCCCTCAAAAGGATAAGCCGAGCCAGTTTGCGGGTATTCGTACCGATCTTGATTTAAATATTATTGGCGAGCCGCTTATTGAATATTGTAAGCCGCAAGCGGATTACTTGCCTCACCCTGAGGCATGTTTAATTACGGGTATTACGCCACAAGTGGCGATGAAAAAAGGCTTGGTTGAGGCTGAGTTTATAGCAAAAATTCATGCCGAATTTAGTGTACCAAACACCTGTGTTGCCGGTTACAACAGTATTCGGTTTGATGACGAAGTAAGCCGTTATAGCTTTTACCGTAACTTTTACGACCCGTACGAGCGCGAATACAAACATAACAATAGCCGCTGGGATATTATTGATTTAGTACGCGCTTGTTACGCGCTGCGCCCTGAAGGCATTGAATGGCCGTTAAAAGAAGACGGCAGCCCAAGCTTTAAGCTAGAGCATTTAACGGTAGCCAATGGTATTGAACACGCAGCTGCGCATGACGCGCTAAGCGATGTAACCGCCACTATTGCACTGGCTAAGCTAATAAAAGAAAAACAGCCAAAGCTATATAACTTCTTTTTTGGGCTGCGTAATAAAAAAGCCCTTGCTGAATTGGTTGATGTATTTAACATGACGCCGCTGGTGCATACCACATCGCGCATACCTGCAACACAAGGCTGTACAAGCTGGGTTGCACCAATGAGCTTTCATCCGGTAAATAAAAACGCGGTTATTTGTTTTGATTTAACCCAAAACCCGCAAGTACTCATTGATTTAAACGTAGAAGAGTTACGCAAACGTTTATACACCAAACGTGTAGATTTAGCCGAGGACGATTTACCTGTTGGCTTAAAACTAGTGCATTTAAACAAGTGCCCTATTTTAGCCCCAGCTAAAACATTATTGCCTGAAAACGCCGCCCGCCTTGGGATTGACCGCGAGCAGTGCTTAGCTAATTTAGCTATTTTAAAAGCCAATACCGACCTTCGCGATAAAGTAACCGAAGTGTTTAACGAGCAAGGCGATTACAGCGCAACTACTAACGTTGACTACTTACTTTACGATGGGTTTACAAGCCATGCCGATAAAGCTAAGTTTGCGATTATTCGCGATGCTAAACCAGATGAATTGGCTGGGTTGAAGTTAGACTTTGAAGATAAAAAGTTTAATACATTGTTGTTTAGATACCGCGCCCGTAACTGGCCTGAAACGCTAAACCAGCAAGAGCTTGACCAATGGCGCCAGTATTGCCAAAACAAGTTAATACATGGGGAAGATCAACCATCGATTAATGCGCAAGATTTTATGATCACCCTTGAAAACCTAGCGCATGAACATGACGACAGCGAAAAAAACCTTACAATTTTAAAGGCGTTGTATAACTACGCACAAAGCATGTAATTTTGTTTGTATAACGCATTAAAAACGCGACGCTTTAGC
>NZ_JACJDN010000449.1:0-3415 GCF_014163565.1 Pseudoalteromonas sp. SR45-5
GTTTTTTTTATTTCAAATTTGATGAGTAAGTTAGTACTTACGTCGCTCCAAGTCTGTCTCTATCAGTATTTTTGCAGAAATCTCTTCAACAGAATGATGCGTAGAATTAAAGTAAGCTATTTTGTGACGCTTATACAACATTTCCACTTCGCGCACCTCAATACGGCACTGTTTAATTGAAGCATACTTAGAGTTAGCCATACGTCGATGCCTTATAGCCGCAAGCCTCTCAGGGTCAATCGTCAGTCCAAATAACTTATGTTTATAAGGGACTAAACATTTAGGCAAACCTTCATTATCTAAATCTTCTTCTGTAATAGGGTAGTTAGCCGCTTTAATGCCGTACTGCAGTGCTAAGTATAAGCTTGTAGGGGTTTTACCACTTCTGCTAACGCCAATTAAAATGATGTCTGCCTCGGAAAAGTTTTTAATATTTCCGCCATCATCATTCATAAGAGCATAGTTAACCGCATCAATTCTAAAATCATAACTTTTTTCGTGGATAGAATGCGTACGATGCATTTTTGGAACAGGAGCTACGTTGAGTTCTTTTTCTATTTTTTCGCTATACGTAGTTAAAAAATCATATGTAACTGCATCAGCCGATTTTATAATTTCACTTAAATTGTGATTCACAAAAGTAAAAAACACGAAAGGCTTTTCACCAGTTTTTGCAGCGGTTGCATTAATTAAAGCTTTAATTTCGTGCGCTTTTTCTTCAGTTTCTACAAATGGAATTGTTTTATGATTAAAATCGATAGGAAACAACGACAAAGTCGCATGCCCAAATACCTCTGAAGTAATTGCTGTTCCATCTGATATATAAAAAGCAGTTCTCATAATTAACCTTTTTATTGC
Source organism: Pseudoalteromonas sp. SR45-5 (assembly GCF_014163565.1). Lineage (NCBI taxonomy): Bacteria > Pseudomonadati > Pseudomonadota > Gammaproteobacteria > Alteromonadales > Pseudoalteromonadaceae > Pseudoalteromonas > Pseudoalteromonas sp. SR45-5. The sequence continues at coordinate 859 of NZ_JACJDN010000449.1, forward strand.
GTTTAAATCCCTAAAATGGGTTTCCCACGGTTTACGTGAGGACTGTTGCCAGTGTAGAATGATGACGACCTTTATAAAAGGTTTTCTTTCTTAACTCTCACAGTTAGACCTACAATTTGTTTTTTTTGGAGAAAGATCCGTGCAAGAATACGTTCTCTGGTATCAAGAGCTTGGTATGCAAGATGTTCCTCGAGTTGGCGGTAAAAACGCGTCACTTGGCGAAATGATTTCAAACCTCGCAAACGCTGGTGTACAAGTACCGGGTGGTTTTGCAACTACCGCAGATGCTTTTAATGAGTTTCTAGATCAATCAGGACTCACCGCCAAAATTCATGACATCCTAGATACACTTGATGTTGATGATGTAAATACACTCGCTAAAGTCGGTGCCGATATCCGCCAATGGATAATCGACACACCATTCCAACCAAACCTAGATCAAGCCATTCGCGACGCATATAGCCAACTCCATGGCGATACTGCAGCAGATGTTTCATTTGCAGTACGTTCATCAGCTACCGCTGAAGATATGCCAGATGCATCATTCGCAGGCCAACAAGAAACTTTTCTTAACGTTGTCGGTATCGATTCAGTCATGGTCGCTATTAAACACGTATTTGCTTCATTATTTAATGACCGCGCAATCTCATATCGTGTTCACCAAGGTTACGATCACCGTGGTGTAGCGTTATCAGCAGGTATACAGCGCATGGTACGTTCAGATAAATCAGCATCTGGCGTAATGTTTAGTATTGATACAGAGTCTGGTTTTGAAGACGTTGTATTTATTACATCAAGCTACGGCTTAGGTGAAATGGTTGTACAGGGCGCGGTTAACCCTGATGAATTTTATGTTCATAAACCAACACTCCTTAAAAACAAACCTTCAGTAGTACGTCGTAATATTGGTTCTAAAGCCATACAAATGATTTACTCAGAAGATAAAGCACATGGTAAGCAAGTAGACATCGTTGATGTTGACCCTGCGCTTTCTAATAAATTTTCGATTACAGATGAAGAAGTGCAAGATCTTGCCAAACAAGCTGTAATCATTGAAAAACATTACGGTCGTCCTATGGACATCGAATGGGCAAAAGACGGAAACGACGGCAAACTATATATAGTTCAAGCACGTCCAGAAACTGTCCGCTCAAACGAAGACTCAAACGTAATGGAACGTTTTCAATTAAATAGCACAAGTAATGTACTTGTTGAAGGCCGTGCAATTGGTCACAAAATTGGTAGCGGTGTTGTACGTGTTCTTGATTCAATTAAAGAAATGGACCAGGTACAAGTAGGCGACATTTTAGTAACCGATATGACCGACCCTGATTGGGAACCAATCATGAAACGTGCAGCAGCGATTGTTACAAATCGTGGTGGCCGTACGTGTCACGCGGCAATAATTGCACGCGAACTTGGTATTCCGGCAGTTGTTGGTTGTGGTAATGCAACTGATTTAATTAAAGCGGGACAAGAAGTAACAGTATCGTGCGCCGAAGGCGATACCGGCTTTATTTACGAAGGTATTTTAGATTTTGAAATACTAACGTCACGCGTTGATAAAATGCCAGAACTACCAATGAAAGTAATGATGAACGTGGGTAACCCCGATCGCGCCTTTGACTTTGCACGCTTACCGCATGCAGGTGTTGGCCTTGCGCGAGTTGAATTTATTATCAACCGTATGATTGGCGTTCACCCTAAAGCGTTATTAAATTTTGATGCGCAAACCGATGCATTAAAAGCAGAAATTACTGACATGATTGCCGGTTACGAATCACCGGTAGAGTTTTACATAACAAAACTGGTTGAAGGTATTTCAACGCTTGGTTGTGCTTTTGCACCGGAGCGTGTAATTGTGCGTATGTCTGATTTTAAATCAAACGAATACGCAAACCTAGTTGGTGGCCAGCAATACGAGCCAGAAGAAGAAAACCCAATGATTGGTTTTCGTGGCGCCGCACGTTATATCTCTGAAGACTTCCGCGATTGTTTTGCATTAGAATGTGAAGCTATAAAACGCGTAAGAAACGACATGGATATGGCAAACATTGAAATCATGATCCCATTCGTACGTACCCTTGAAGAAGGTAAACGCGTAATTGAATTACTAGAAGAGCATGGCCTTAAACGTGGTGAAAATGGTCTTAAAGTAATCATGATGTGTGAGCTGCCTTCAAATGCATTACTTGCTGATGAATTTTTAGAAATGTTTGATGGTTTTTCTATCGGCTCTAACGATTTAACACAGTTAACGCTTGGTCTTGATCGTGATTCAGGTTTAATCGCACATTTATTTGATGAGCGTAACCCAGCAATTAAAAAACTACTTTCTATGGCAATTAAAACAGCTAAAGAAAAAGGCAAGTACGTAGGTATTTGTGGTCAAGGTCCTTCAGATCACGAAGACTTTGCAGCATGGTTAGTAGAGCAGGGCATTGACTCTGTTTCACTCAATCCAGACACAGTAATAGAAACATGGTTATACCTAGCTAAAAAATTAGCAAAGTAATAAATAGGTAAGCTATAAAAAATGCCAGCAATGTATTGCTGG
>NZ_JACJDN010000044.1:0-12430 GCF_014163565.1 Pseudoalteromonas sp. SR45-5
CAAAGCGCTCTGTTTGGTCATCATTTGCACCATACGATGCGCCTAAAAACCAATAAATATTTTTTTGTTCAATCATAAAACCTCCCTGTCTATTTTAGGTTTAGAATAGTTTTAAATTCTAGAATCTAATTGGCTAACAAGTTCACATAAGTATTCAACATAACACTCTTCTATTTTAATTAATTTTGCTATATCAAACTCTTTAGTATTACCGGTGCCATATAGTGCGTCGTCCTCATCTTCAGGGTCTATTCCATGTTCAACTTCATTACATAATTGCTCATAGAGGTCTTTTCTATTAACGTATGGTGATTCACTACAATGAGTTGCAACAGTACTGATTAGGTCTGGATGTTCCTCATCAAAATTATCACGTTCTAAATTTTCTGGAAATTCAACTAAAGAATCGTAATAGTGTTCTAACTCCTCAGCTAGCATATCAAATTCATTCGCATCAAAAATATAATCCTTAAACCCGCCGTCATAAGCTATATGCAACTCTTTATAATCCTCTAACTTGCCTAATAAGCTTTGTAAACATGAAACCATAACGGCTTCATCAACTAGCGCTTGTGTATAGTCAATTCCTTGCTTTTCATAATCCGCTTTAATTTCTTGCTCAATTTCTTTTTTATTTATATTTAATTCATTTTCGATGAACGACATATTTAGTACCTATAGAACTTTAATTTTATAAAAAATAATCTACTAAAAAGCTAACTAGCAACTTGTGCTAGTTAGCTGTGGTACTAACCGGCGCATACTCTAAGTTTTTCTTCATATTTCCGATTAATATCGCTTGGTTAATTTCAGAATCAAAAAGTTGTTTTAACAAGTCTTTCTGATTGTTTATTAACTGGGCATGCTGAGGAGTTTGACCGCTAATGACTTCACGTGCTTTTGTATTACACCAAGTCTTATAATTAGATAAAATTAGATTGTAATTTTTTGATGAAGTCTCAAGAATATGATCAGCCATTTTATATTTACCAAAGCGTTCGTAAAGTTGGCTTTCTAAACAAATAGTCTTCGGTAGCAAATCCATCATCATATTTACAAAATCAAACATCAACTTTGCATGTTGTGCGCTTGCAGAGTCTACATATCCAACTAAGTTATCAATAAGCGATAAAAGCTCATTTCTTTTAACTGCAAGTTGAGCCATATATTGCACTGCAATCTCATGTGACTCAACTACAAGTGCCTTGTCTAATAACAACACTCTTGCCGACTCAATTAATCCAAAGTATTCGGATAGCTGCCCCATAAAATATATAACATTTTGTGAGTGTACATCTTGCGAAACTAAATCAATCTGATCCTGCAACTTATCAATTTTATTGGCTAAATATTTTGTTTGAGCAACAATGGCTCCCAATAAAAGCCCAGTAGATAAACCCGTAGCAGCAAGCTGAATTGTTTGAGCAGATTGCATTTGCTTTAAAATAGAACCGAGCCCTTCAGAAGAGTCCATTGTTTTTTCAACTAAAGGAAGCCACTGCTCTACTCCTCTATTGCTTACAGCAACACCATCTCTTAGGCGTATAGTTCCTCTATGTAAGCCCTCAATTACTTCAGGCTTTACCTTGGACCAATCAATGATTAAAACTTTTTCATACATTTAAAAAAAATCCTTATTTTCTAATTGTTGGCGCATAGCAGCTATTTGAATAACAGCTGGGAGAGTAACCCTAAATGCTGGACCTGTAATAGCCGGTACAGTTGTAAGTCCTGTAATAGCCCAACCTATCGGCCCAGCAAAAATGCCTATAGCTCGAGCAATGCCAGCATTAGCAGCTAATTGTAAACCTTTACCCATAATCATTCGGGCAATAGAGTTAGCAACAATTAACGCAACCTGATAACTAGCAAAACCACCAAGCTTTATTGCCGTAATTATTGCTGTCATTGCTGCAGGGCCAGCTAATTTAGGGTCAACTTTTAGTGCCTTTGTTAACTCACTTTTTTGTTCATCGGTCATATCATCCCATGAAGTCTCTATTAATTTGGCAAACATTGCCTTTTCTATTTCAATAGTCGCAGCGTCAAAATTGGTCTTTACTTTAATACGCTTGCATACATCCACTAAAATTTCACGATACGTAACACCTGTTCGGCGAACAAGGTTAACCAAAGTATCGCCACCATAGTGCTGAAGCTCTGCAGCTACACTTTGCCACGCTTTTCGATAGTCACCTTTTGCATCTATAAATGCTTTATTTCCAGATAATGATTCGGTATTTCGTTTTTTCCCGTCTTTATCAAACATTAAATGCTTAACGAGTACTTCAAGCAATTCTGTATCTGCATACTGTAAAAATGCTAAATCTTTATCTTCTCTATACTTATTTGCCATCTGTATTCCCTGTTTTAATTAACGGTTAATCATATTGATTTTTTATGTGCTTATTTATAATAGACATTATATTAGTAATGCCTATTTAAATTAGCTGCTTTTGGTATTTATAGGTCGTTCTTTTGCCCAACAATGGTTGTTTATTGCCAACCATGTCGGCATAAATGCCGACCTACACAATAGCGTGTTATTTCTTACTGGCTTTTGCTGCTTTTTTAGCAGCTTTTTCTAGCTTTTCGGCTTCAAGTCGGGCGGCTTTTATGCGCGCTAATAACTTATCGGCGGGTTCGTCGTTTGGATCTTGTGGCACGAGTTCACCACGAAACGCTTTGGCTAATATCGATTGCGTTAAGTTATCAACACGTTGTTTAGCATTCGCGAGATTCTTTTCTAAGGTATCGGCTAAGGCGAAGTATTGCTCGACCTTACGGACGATTTCGGTTTGTTCTTCGATTGATGGCAATAAAAAATTAAACTTTTTTAGAATTTTGGCTGGTAATTGTGGCTGAGCTGATCCTGTTCTATTATCGTCTATATCCCTCTGGAATTTAGGAGATGCAATAAGAATCTTGAAAAAATCATTAATGAAATCAGTGTTGATTTTACGTAATATCAACATGCCAGAATTAATACGTACAACAGGGAAAGGTACACATTCATCGTAAGATGCTATATGCCCTAATGTTCCTCTTGTTGTTATTACAAGATCCCCTCTTTCAAGCGTCCCATTACGTAAAACGTTATGCTTTTCTTCATTTAAGAATACTGTATTTGTAAAATCAAAACCAAATTTACGAACATTTTTAGTTGATAGAAATAAACAATACCCTTCATGTTGATATTCTTCTTTTTTGGGGTAATTTCTACCTCTATCACCATCTACAGTCAAAAAGTTATCGCCTATTGTGGTTGACTCCCATTCTTCTATTCCTTTATCAACACGCCATTGTTCGGTGAGTTTTCCAGAGACGGCGGCGGCGAGGACGGATTGGCGGAAGCGTTTGATTATGTCCGGTAAGTTGTTGAGGCGTTGTTGTATGGTGTCGACCTGCGCCAATAAGCTATCAAGCTTTTTAACGATGCGCTTTTGTTCTGGGAGTGGTGCCAGTATGAAGGGGGCCTTTTTACCATCTTTTGTGCCTAGCCTTGGCATATTCACACCATAACTAACCTCATCAACATAAGCTAAAAATTTAGAGCTTTTAAGCCAATTAAACATGTAACGTGAATCAATCAAAGAAGCATCACATCTAATAGGAATTATTTCGGACGAGCAAACGCCACTATCATCCGCAATCACAACTTTATTCAAATAAGGGCGTAATTTTCCGTATAGTACATCGCCTTTTTCAAATTTATTTTTTGAACTCTTAGATTGCCTTGCTTCAAAAGTTAATCTTTTGAGAACTTTAGAAGATTGCTTTTCAATATCTTCGAGCTCCAACACCCAAGTATCATTGTTGATTGATGAAACATCTGCCTTTTGTGTATCCCCATAATCTATGACATCACCTAGGCTACAATCTAGCCAATTACTAGGAAGCTCTGAAAAATTACCTTGTATCATTTCTCGGCCCCTGCAATAACTTTCTTCTCTAGCCCAAACTCTTCAGCCAACAAAGCAACTTGCCCCTCAGCTTGGTCACTTGCGCCAAGATCTATCATTAGCTGGTTCATTTCACGCAGCGCTTCGGTAAGCTCTGTCATCGCTTGAGTCGCTAATACATCGGGCTCAGGCAAGTTCGCAGCATCAGTTACTGAGTTATCTTTAAGCCATGTTATATCTAAGCTATCGTTTTTAGCTTTAATAAACTCACGTGAGAAATTGCGCCAGCGAGCGTTTTCTATTAGCTCTGGGCTATCACTGCTTTTTATATCTTCATCATTGAGAGGTGTGGTACAACCTAAAATATTGTAAACGCCTTCTTCTCGCTCTGCTTGGCCGTTAGCATCATCGCCGTAAACCGCCTCAAAGTTTTCAAGGTATTTATGAGTAAATGGGCTGCGTTTACCAAAGGTTTGCATGTTGGTACGTAAGTCGTAAACCCACGTGTTGGTTGTGCAGTCTTTATCTTGATGTGGGTTATCAACCGTGCCTTTTTGAAAAAACAATACATTGGTTTTAACACCTGCGGCGTAAAATATGCCGGTAGGTAGGCGTAAAATTGTGTGTAGGTTACATTTGTGCATTAAGTCGGTGCGTATTTCAGCCCCTCTGCCGCCTTCAAATAATACGTTATCGGGTATTACCACGGCAGCACGACCACCTGGATCAAGGCTATTGTATATATGCTGCATAAAACACAGCTGCTTGTTTGATGTTGGGTATACAAACGTACGGGTAATATTAGTGCTGCTTGCAGAGCCAAACGGTGGGTTTGTAAGTATTACGTTGGCTTTAGGTAGGTTTTCGCCATCGTTTCCTAAGCTGTTACCAAGGCGTATTGCACCGCCAAGCTCGTCATTGCCTTCAATGTCGTGTAATAAACAGTTCATTAATGCAAGGCGGCGGGTTTCGGGTACTAGCTCAAGCCCGACAAAGGCACGCTTCATTTGGAATTCTTGGGTGTCGTCGTCAAGATCGTCTAAATCGTTGGTTTGGCTTTTTATGTATTTGTCGGCCTCGATTAAAAAGCCTGCGGTGCCCGCTGCGGGATCTTGAATAATTTCGCGAGGCTGTGGTTGTAATAAACGCACCATTGTTTCTATTAGTGGCCTTGGCGTAAAGTACTGGCCGGCGCCCGATTTAGTTTCGTTAGCGTTTTTTTGTAATAAACCTTCGTACATGTCGCCAAAGTCGTCACGAGTTTTAACTATGTTTTCGTCATCGCCGCTTTCGTACCAATCTAGGCTATCCATTGTGGTTACTAGCTCTGTAAGCTGCCCTGCATTGGTAATAGTGGTATTAACATTTTGAAATATGGCACGCACAATAGCGTGGTTGTCGTTACCTAGTTGTACTAGCATATTGCGGTAAAATTGCAGTTGGTCGAGCCCTATTTTACCTTTTAGGTCGTTCCAACGCATACCTTGTGGTAGTAGGTCGGTTTCGGTGCCTGTTTGCTCGGTCATTTTTAAAAACAGCAATGTGGCCAGCTCATTTACGTAGTTTTGATACGACACGCCGCCATCGCGTAGGGTGTCACACATTTTCCAAAGTTTGGCTACTAAATCATTGTTGTTCATAGTGTCTCTTCATTTGTAGGTTGGCATTAAGGCCAACGCTTTACAGTGTTTGGTATTGTAATATAAGGGTTAAGATAAACCTGTATTAATTAGGCAGGTTGCTCCCACATATAGTTATTAAATTGTTCTAGCACTTGGTTAAGCTCGTTATTAAAAATAGCATCGAGCTTGCGCTTACCACCACGGCGGCGGTAATTACCGGTTTTAAAGGTGTCATCGTCAATGGCTACCTGTTCTTTTAAGCTATTAGCTAGGCGTTCTAACCATTTTAGTTGCTCGTCACTCCACTGTTTTTGATGCTTTATTTTAGCCAGTGCGTTATTTACACGCTCATCAAACGAAAGTAATGCGTCGCCGAGTGCTGCGCGGCGAATATGCCCTATTAACCGTGCGGCAATATCTTGGTTGGTGGTTTTTTTCCATGCAACCCTAAGAGTTGACTCGTCAAACGATTGCGTATCAAACCACTCTTGCAGCTCTATTAATGCTTTACGGGTTAAGTCTTTAGGTTTGGTTATAACGGTTTGTAGCGCGGCTTGGCTGTTCTCGCTTTGCTCTACGAGTTTGTCGAACGCTTCTAAAAAGTCTTCGGCGTTGTCGTAATCGCCATAGCCTTCTTTAAACTCTATTAGCTCGTCTTCTATGTCGGTAAAAATAGGCTCGTGGCGTAGCTCGTTTATTTGCTTTTTAAGGTGCTCTAGGTTTTCGACCAGCTTTGGAAGTTGAGTAAAAATTTCAGCGCTTTGCTCTGGCCCTTTAGTTTTTAGAGTTTGTGCAAGGCTTGCAAAGTCGCAACCGGCAGCACCAGCCAATACAGTATCTAAGCGTTTTATTGATTGGTCAATTTGAGCTGACTTGTCTTGATTAAATACACCATGACCGACAATACGCTGTACTTTAGCCACGAGTTGCTCGTGGCTGTGGTGTGCAAACGAGCGGCCATCTGCTTCTAATGTTTTATAAGTTTGTGAGTCGGTTATTTCGTTTACTAAGGTGTTTAACTCAACTTTTGGACGCACAACGACTGGGCGCATTGTATCTACCGATTCGAGCGAGTCGTATAAATCAACGGCATCGTAAATAGTAAAGTTTACTTTGCCAACCTCTGGGCATAAACGTGTGGCACGCCCTTTCATTTGCTCGTACAAAATACGGCTTTTTACTTTACGTAAAAAGACGAGGTTACAAATACTCGGTACGTCTATTCCTGTAGTGAGTAGATCTACCGTTACCACAATATTAGGTAAACGCTCTTTGTTGTAGCGGGTGATCATACTTTGTATTTTTTTAGGATCTTTGTCGCTTTCGCCGGTTATTTTAATAATGGCGTCGTGCTCAAGGTTTGGGTAATGCTTTTTAAAAGCCTCACGCAGTTCAATCACCATGTTATCGGCATGGGTGTTGTTTACACAAAATATGAGTGTTTTTTGTTTACCTGTTGGGTCGAGCTTAGTAGCGAGTGATTCGGCAACTATTTTATTAAAGTTTGATGCAATAATATCGCGGTTAAAGCTGGCTACTTCAAAGTCGCGCTCGTCTTCAAGGGTGTCTTGAATTAGCTCCCCTTGAGATGTTAAGCGTGTTACCTCTGAGCCTTTATCGATATAAATACCGTTTTGGTTTAATTTGGTAATAATTTTTATTGGCGGTGCTTGGTCTATTAAGTAGCCGTCTATTACCGCTTTGCGGTAGCTGTAACGGTACACAGGTAAACCAAAAATGTCGGTTGTGTGTAATGCAGGTGTTGCAGTAAGCCCTATTTTTACTGCATCAAAATGGTCAAGTATTCTGCGGTACGTTGATACGTAGTCGAGCTGGTTTCTAAATTCCATTTCGCCATCGGTTTGTTCTTTATCAAGAATATAACCACGGTGTGCTTCGTCTACTATGATGCAGTCGTAGCGCTCAACTGGCATAAATTCATCGCTTTGTAGCGTACGCTTAACTAGCGATTGAATAGTTGATACATGTATTTTAGTTGCGTCTGACGGGAACTTATCGGTCAGGCCTTTTATATTAAATATGGTATTAAAAGGCACATCGTTTATGCGTGTGTCATCAAAGGAGTTTAATGCTTGCTCACCCAATGAGCGCCTATCGACCAAAAACAAAATACGATTAAATCGGCGTGATTGTATTAGCCTATACATTAGTGCGATAGCGGTACGGGTTTTACCTGTACCGGTTGCCATAGCAAGTAATATATTTTGCTGACCTTTTTTAATGGCTTGCTCGGTGGCTGTTATGGCCTCTTTTTGAAAATAACGAAGGCCTAAGCCTGTTGGTTCGTTAGTTTCGAGCCATTGCTGCGCGGCATCTATGTTGCCATCGAGCTTAGCTTTTAGTTCGCCTGGTGTATGCCATGCAGGTAATGCTTTAGCTTGGTTACTCACTTTACGAACATCGCGATACCAAATACCGCTTTTACTTAATAACTGGCGGCGGTACTCTCGCCCATTTGTTGAAAATACAAACGGTATTTTATAGCTTCGTGCGTTTGGCTCTTTGGATTCTTTCCACGTAATTTGGTAGCTATTTCGAGTTTGTAGTTGCTCTGCTACTTTTTGATGCTCTGCATCGTTTGCAGCTCGCGCTTGGATTTCTGCGTTTAAATGATCAAGATTAAAGTAAATACTGTACCGCTGCGCCTCTGCTAATTTGCCGCATACATCGGTATTTATTTTTTTAGCCTCAACAACCCCTACCGGTTGTAAACCTACAAACAATACATAGTCGGCAAAGCCTGTTTTACCTGTTTCGTCGGTATCGGTTGGCCACTCTGCTATGGCTAAGTTTTTGTCTATTTGGGGCGCGTACCATTTGCATAATTTAACACGGGCGTGTCGGCAGCCCAGCCTGCATCACGCAATTGCTGATCGATAAGAAAGCGCGTTTCTTTTTCTGATAAATCTAAGCGGCGCGCGGCTGCACGTTGAGTGATCTCTTGTTTGTATGCTTTGCGTTCTGCTTGTGTTTTTTGTGCAAGCTCTGCTTCTTTGGATTGCAGCTGTGCTTCAAGCGCGTTTACTCGGTCTTGTGTTTGTTGCTCGGTTTCTTGCTGCTTGCCTTCTAAAATAGCAATATAGCCACTTAATGCAGTAAGTTGGTTTTTGTTTTGGGCAAGTTCGGTATCGGTTTGCGCGTTACTATTTAATGCTTGTTGTAGCGCTTGCTTTAGCTCTGTTACTTGGTGTTGGTATTCGTTTTCTTGTTGGCCGTCTGGTAGTACAAATATAGGCGCTGCAAAATCAACGTCTTTTTTAATTAGTCGGTAATACCAAATACTTAAACGAAATGCTAAACGCAGTGCCATTTCGGCATCGTCTAAATCGTTGTGATAGTCGTGAACTGCTTGATTACCTACTTTACGCAGCATATGGAAAATATTGATTATAGAGTCATCAACCCACGATATTTTTGCAAGCTCTCTGATTAGGTCAACTTGCGTAGGGGGAAGGTCTAAATCAAGAAGTTTAGCAATGTGCTTGGCTGACGCTTCTCCAAACATGCGCAGTTTTACTAATGTGGTATTAGGATCGTCAGGAAAATTCTTTTCCGCAGCAAACGCTATGCGATAAAGAATATCGTTCACACCTTTTAAGAATTCAAAGTTTGATTTTTTCACTGGCTACTTCTCCTTTTACTCAATAGGTATTGGCAACTTATATACCAACAATATTGTCCTTTTTATTTTTCGTGTTTGATGTTTAGGCGCTTCATCCAATTGCTAAGCGTTTGGTGATCTTTTAAATTAAGCATTTGGGCCGCGTGGCTTTTAACATTCCCACTTGCTTTTAAAGCAGCTAAAACATAAGCTTTTTTATATTTATCAACTAATTGTGTAATATCTATTTTGTCGTCGTATGACAGTGTAACATCTGTAAAGCTTTCATTTTTAGCGCGGTTAATCATGGCACTTGCTAAGTCATTTTCAGTTATTGTTTGTGAGTCAGACCATAAAAAAGCACGGTTTAGTGTACTCCACAGCTCTCTAATATTCCCTTGCCACGGCTGAGATAAAATAAACTTTATTCCCTTTTCGGAAATATTTTTACTTATGTAGTCAGGATGTTTACTACCTGCTTTGTTTATTTGCTTTACAAGTTGATTAACAATAACAGTGATGTCTTCAATGCGCTCTCGTAGCGCTGGCATTTGTATAATGCCCACTGCTAAGCGGTAAAATAAGTCTTCGCGAAACTTACCTTCTTCTACTAACTTTGATAAATCTTTATGTGTGGCAGCAATAACTCGGACATCGACATTAGTGGTTTGGGTGTCACCTAAGCGGTTGATCTCGCCTTGCTGTAATGCCCTTAAAAGTTTTACTTGAATCTCGGGGGTTAATTCACCCACCTCATCTAAAAATAAAGTACCGCCATCGGCCTGTTCAAAAAGACCTGGGTGATCTTTTTCAGCTCCAGTGAAGGCCCCTTTTTTATGACCAAACAAGGTTGAGTCAACAAGGTTTTCTGCAAATGCTCCGCAGTTAATTACTTTTAATGGCTTATTTGCTCGTAAGCTTCCTTTATGAATGGCAGTGGCCATTAGCTCTTTACCGGTTCCGGTTTCACCAAGAATAAGTGCGGGTACTTCTGAGGCTGCAATTTTTTTAGCTTTATTGACTACATTTTGCATTTGCACTGATTTTGCAGTGAGTTTTGAAAAAGCTTGCTCAATTTTAGGCTCTGAGATTGCCGTATTCGCTATGTTTTTAGATGCCGACTTTACATACTCTTGGCCAAAATCAATGGGGATATCAACGTGTAGCAACTCATTTTGTGGGGTTGCTTGAAGAAAGTGAACGTTCGATTTACCTTTACCGATAAGCACAGATAAAGTGGTCATTGCAGGCGTGCCAGAGGTCAGGTTTATTGATAACGAATCTGCCTCTTCACTTAATTTATTGATCCAAAGAGCTGTTACCTGATGAATAGACTCATAATCAATTGGGCTGGCTATATTGGCTTTATGTACCTGAATATCATGATACGGTTTTCCAATTGTAGCCATTCGCTTTTTTACAAAGTCTTCAAACTTTTCCCAATACTTATGCTGATGATTAGAGAGTATTACAATTTTATCAAAAGGAGTTTGAGAGTTAGTAGCGAGAGTTGATATTGAAGCATTTTTTTCACCATCGAGCATGTTATCAATGTCTTTGGTGCCCAGCCAAGAAAGAAGTATATTCACAGTCCGTTTGCTCATATTGTTACTTTGTAAAGTATATTACATTAAATAATATAATTTACCCATAAAAAATAGCTACTTAACTTTCTTTTTTATATAAAGATTAATACAAATGGATTGGTAAATTGCTTAAAAGCTTAGCTGGCTTGTTTTATGCTAATACAGCCTTTTTATGCGTTTTAATAAAAGAGGTTGCGATCCTATTTAATTTATTTAATAATCTTTTCAGAGCTTTACTGATGAGCTCGTTTCGCCCACTTTAAGCGCAGTCCTGTCGGATAATCATACTCTCAAATAAAAATAGTTAAACATTTAACATGCGTAATGTTAGTGGGCGGACGTAAGCATATTTAAGGTTTACACTATGAATCAGTTAGAACAATACTTTCCTTCTGGCCTGTCTATTTCTCGCGCCAAAAAAGATGCAAAAAAACTAAAAAAAGCAAAGGCAATCCCTTTAAACCAAGCACTAGATGAAATTGCTCAAAGTGAAATGAATTTAACTTGGGAGCAAGCATTAAAGGCTTTGTCGTCCAACGATTATGGACAAAATGAGCCCCTGAACGAGGAAATGTTAACGTTGCCAGAAGCAGTATTAAGTGCAGAACAAACATCGTCTGAAGCAATGTCCGAAGAAAGTTGTGAACAGTCAGATGAACAAGATGAGTTATTAGATGAAGATGAATATGATGATGAAGAGAAGGGGGAAGTAAATTTCACCCATACAATATATAACTCACAGCTAATAGCATTTGAAGAGATGGTAGACAAGAATAGTGGACAGGCAGATACATTTATATATCCTGCAAACGAAGTTTTCATTCAGGGTAATGGAAATGGTACTAAGCTGTGGCCGTCACCATTGGCTGCAACCGAAAGCAATGCAGACCTCTTCTGCGATATGCTTAATAAGTTCAGCCTACGTATTTTTGAGTATGACCTAATAGATACAATCTATGAAGACGAAATTGGTGAAACTTCTTATGAAATGTGGTACGAATCAAACTGTCCAATCTATGAATCTAGTGACTGTGAGCGCGAAATTACCGCAGACCCAGACTACATACATGTTAAATCACAGCGTTCACTATATTTCGTAATAAATATGGTTCGCTCCACCCTGATAAGCTGGGAATTAGAAATGTAGCTAGCGTAAATTTGCTGGCTTTACTTACTCTATATTTTAATAAAGTAAAGCCATATTAATCGTATTGCTGATATCTGGGAGCGAAATGCTCCCTTTATATAAAAACACTTAAAAAAACAAAAACACAGTGTAATTTTGCTTTTAATGTCAACAAAACGATTGGGCTAAATTTAAACCTTGCCATTAAAAACACCTATCTACTTCGAAATAGCCATTAAAAACCTACAAATATTGCCGTTCATGTTATTTTTTAAATTAAAAACAACTAAACGCTTGCATTATAAAACAGGAGCATTTAAAGTTCGAAACATAGGAGGGTAGCAATGCTATTCCTCTGCAGTCTCCTCAGTAAATGGAGATAAATAAAAATATACAATTAGTTTATAAAAAATTAGTTAGCCTGTTGTGCTACTAAGTTGGGTTCCCCGCTTTGGCGGGGGTGAACGGCAAATGCCGTAGTAAAAAATTTAGTTAGACAGTCGTGCTGCTAAATTGGTTTCCCCGCTTTGGCGGGGGTGAGCGACAAAACACTGTAGTAAAAAAAGTTTAGT
>NZ_JACJDN010000450.1:0-3395 GCF_014163565.1 Pseudoalteromonas sp. SR45-5
TCGTTTTGTTGGGGTAAGCACAATGGCGTTACCTAATAGCACTAAGCTAAACCCTGCAAAGGTATTTGCGTGCCATTCAAAGCCTTCAAAAAAGCTACTCAGTGTTACTGCCACTAATGGGAATAAAACAATAACGTAGCTGGCTTTTTCAGGGCCTATATTTTTTAGTAGTGCAAAGTAACAACCAAAAGCGATTACTGTGCCAAATATTGATAAATAAAGTAATGATAACCAGTAGCTAGTTGGGGCGTTTAAACTAAATTGCACATCGTTCATTAATACATATAAAGCTAAGCTTATAGCACTATATAACATGCCCCATGCATTGCCCTGCAATACGCCAATTTGCTTACGAGAATTACGAACGCTTACCATGTTGCCCAATGAAGCCACAAAGGTGCCACCAAGGGCAAGTAGTAACCCGACCAATGCACCATTACTTAAGTCGAACTGCTGTAACTGTGGCCAAAACAGACACGTAATACCTAATACAGCGAGTGCGGCACCGGTATAAATTCGTTTTGAGATAGGCTTACCAAAAAATAGTCGAGTGTTAACTATGTTCATAACCAGCAATAGTGAAAAGGCGATAGAGGTCATAGCGGAGGTTAAGTAATTTTGTGCCCAGTAAAGCATTAAGTAATTTAAGGCAAAATTACAAATAGCCAACAAAGCAAAAAAGCCATGATCGATTAATGAAAAGCGCATATCCGGTTTTTTGTACGCTACATATAACCACATTAAAAGCGCTGCAATAGCAAAGCGATAAAATAACGATAGCTCTACCGCAATATCACCTAGCTGAAATTCGATGGCTAACCAAGTAGAACCCCAAATTAAAACGGTTGTAATGTATAGCGCTGCACTTTTCATGGTTAGTCTCCAAAGCCCGATTGAATGGCTATTTTAAGACCTATCTGTATACTTACCATATACAGAAAAGTAAAAATGTAACCTATACAGATTTGGATGCGTGATGATAAGACAAAAAAATAGCCAGGGGCATGAGTTTCTATATCAGCAAGTTATTCAGTTGATCAGAGATATGAGCGCCCAGCAGGTTTTACTCCCTGGCGAAAAACTTCCATCACTGCGTAAAATGGCAGATAACTTAAACATTAGTATTCCGACAGTGAAGCAAGCTTATCAAACACTTGAAGATCAGGGGTTAGTAGAGGCACGTGAAAAATCAGGGTATTTTTTAAAAGTCGTTAGCATGGCGCATAATTTACCTAAGCGAGTTAAATTAAGTCGCGAACCTGTTGTGGTAAATAAACAAGCCTTAATAGAGCAGGTATACAGTGCGATTCATCAAGCTAACGTAGTCCCTTTTGGTATCGCTAATCCTATAGCCGCTGCACCTACCGATAAAGCACTAGCCAGAAATATGCGCCGAGTAATGACAATTGCCGGCAGTAAAGCCATTAACTATGGGCCAACAGATGGATTTGTGCCGCTGAAAAAGCAATTGGTGCATCGCTATTTAGATTTTGGTATTGGCATAAATATGGACGAGCTTGTGATCACCAATGGTGCACAAGAAGCCATGGCTATTGCACTTAAGTGTGTGACAAAGCCAGGCGATGTAGTTGCCATTGAGACGCCTTGTTATCACGGGATTATAGAGCTAATAGAGAGCTTAGGCCTCAAAGCGCTCGAAATACCATTGTGCCCAGATAATGGCATTTGGTTGAGCGATTTAGAACGTGCTTTAAACGAGCATGACATAAAAGCGTGTTTATTCTCGACTGCAATTAGTAACCCTGTAGGCAGCTTTATGCCAGATAAAAACAGGCAGCAGCTGGTGGAGCTACTTGAAAGTTATGACGTAGTGCTTATTGAAGATGACGTATACGGCGATTTATATTTTACGGCAAAACGAGGCACACCTGCTTTAGCGTACTCTAAAAAAGGATTAGTGATTAGTTGCTCATCTTTTTCTAAAACGGCAGCGCCGAGCTATCGTGTAGGTTGGTTAGTTGCGGGTAAATTTGCAACGCAAGCAAGGCGATATAAAAGAGCACTAAGTTGCTCTGCTTCGTTAATAAACCAATGGACGTTATCTGAGTTTATTGCCAGTGGTGAGTACGACCGAAATTTAAAAGTACTTAGGCAACGCCTGCGCGATAACAAAGAGCGTATGCGATGGTGCTTACAACAAGCTATGCCAAAAAATACACGTATAAGCGATCCAAAAGGAGGCTGCGTTATGTGGCTAGATTTAGGAGGCGAGTACGATAGCCAAACATTGTTTTTACTTGCGCTTGAGGTTGGTATTAGTATTACCCCTGGGCTTGTTTTTTCGGCCTCTAATAAATATAAAAGCTGCGTAAGATTAAGTTATGGTGTGCAATGGAACGCGCAAATTGAGCAAGCAATAGTTACATTGGGTAAGCTTACTTTATTAGCTAAAAAATAAGTCAACGAAATACAAAAAAGCAGCATTTAAGTAAACTTAAGTGCTGCCAAAGGGATGTTAAATAACGTTTGCTGTACTAATTTTGTTTAAAGCTAAATAACTGGTAACCTTCAAGCTCAGGCACTTGCATTACTAATTGCTCTTCTTGTTTTGCAATATCAGCAAAGTTTCCACATAAAGAGTTGGCACGTTCTTCAAGTGCGCTTGCATGTAGCTCTACTTTTTCTTCTATTTGTGCACCCATATTTTCCATACGTTGTTCAAAGGCATCCATATCACCGCCTGAACCAAGTAACTCAGAACCTAAAGCTACTAAAATACTGCCCATTGATTGCATCACTGCTGATTCAACCGCTGTTTCTATCTGCTGCTCAAATTGTTGTTCAAAGTTTTCGCCAAATTGATTAAAACTTTGTTGGCCCATCACAAATGTACCTTGTTGGTAAAATGTGTTTTCTACTTCGATTTTAATGTCATCCATAAGCTCTGACATATTATCAAGGCCGTCAATATTAAATGCATTGCCTACTTCTTCTAATGCTACTCCGGCAATTTTAACACCCTCAAGCGCTATATTGGCTACTTCAGGTAATTGTGTGCGTAAACTATCAGAGTACTTGTTTAGCGCTTCGCGTTGTGAGCTATTTAGTGCTACAAATTCGCCATTTACGGTTAAGTCACCATGGCTATTAAACTGCATGGTTTTATTGTTGGCGGTAAAAATTTCCAATTCGTTTGGCTTAATGCGCACATCATTTTTAAATTCGACGTTACATTCATCATTACTAAATGAAATTGCAGAATCGTTATCGTTATGAGCCATAGCGGCTGGCGTACAAATTAATGCGCTAACTAATAGTAATTTTTTCATGTTTGTTCTCTACTTTTTGTTGATGACGATTAACTAATAACAAGTTTGGTGCCAGTTTTATTTTTTAATATAAAACATATGGTTAACTGTTTTTGTTTGTTTTTT
>NZ_JACJDN010000451.1:0-3385 GCF_014163565.1 Pseudoalteromonas sp. SR45-5
GTTGAAATAGGTGGCTTTGCTAAAGCAGGCGATTTACTTGGCCTGTCGCAACCTGCTGTAAGTTTGCAAATCAAGCGCTTAGAGGACGTGCTTGGCTATAAACTATTTAAAAAACAAGGGCAGCGCCAAGTATTAAACCAGTACGGCGAGCTATTATTGCCTATGGCAAAACAAATGATGCAACACAACGATGCTATTTTGCAGCAGTTCACCTCAGAAAACATTGCAGGTAAAGTGCGCTTGGGTATTCCGAGCGAATTTGCAGCGCGTATTTTACCCTCAATTATTGGCGACTTTGTGGCGCTCTACCCTGAGGTGTCGTTAGAGGTTAAGTCGCGTTTAAGTAAGCATTTGCTTTCGGCTTCTCGCCAAGATCAGTTTGATTTAGTACTTGCGCTAAATGAGCGACTCAACTCTGATAAGTTTCCTATTTTTATGCAAGACGAACTAGTGTGGGTGGGCGACCTGTCACTTGCGCATAATGAGGTGGTTACCCTAGTTACCGCACCAGAGGGATGTATTTATCGTCGCCGTGCTACTGATGCATTAAAAAGTGCAGGCATTAAATACCGAATAGTTTATAGCAACGCCGATTTAACCGGCCTTATTGCTGCATTAAAAGAAGGCTTAGGTATTACGGTACTTGCCAAAAGTACAGTACCGAGTGAGCTTAACTATCAGGTTCAAACCAAGCATTTACCAGCTCTTGGTAATATTGGTATTAGCTTGGTTAAAAGTTCGGGTGAGTCGGAAAATGCGGTAGATAAACTCGCTGAATTTATAGCTCTACGCTTGGGCTAGCGCTTACGTAGCACATATAATTCGTTCAGCCTTTATAGCTAGTAAAGCAATTACAAAATAATACAAAAGAAACAATTTAGTTAATTAAGTTGCATAAGCAGGTGTTTTTAGTTCTATTAAACTGAATAATTAAATAGTTAATAACATTGATTCGTATTCGTTAACGTGTTCAAATTGCGCCAATTAAGATAGTTGACATGATTAGGAACACAATGAACCCTAAGTTTTTAGTATCTACTTTAGCAACTGCGGTTGCTTTGTCTTTTAGTGCTACTGCAATAG
The DNA here is from genome assembly GCF_014163565.1 of Pseudoalteromonas sp. SR45-5. Lineage (NCBI taxonomy): Bacteria > Pseudomonadati > Pseudomonadota > Gammaproteobacteria > Alteromonadales > Pseudoalteromonadaceae > Pseudoalteromonas > Pseudoalteromonas sp. SR45-5. The sequence goes on from NZ_JACJDN010000451.1 coordinate 1,084, forward strand.
CAAAAGACACCAGCAATAAAGAACAACGCTTTGAACAAATTACTGTTATTGGCTCTCAGCAAGCAATTAACGATATTCCTGGTTCGGCTACGTTTATTTCTGAAGAAGATCTTCAAAAATTCCAGTTTACCGATATTTCTCGCGTTTTAGCGTCTGTTCCGGGCGTTTACGTGCAAGAAGAAGACGGTTATGGCCTTCGTCCTAATATTGGTATGCGCGGTACAGGTACTGGCCGTAACGATAAAATATCAGTAATGGAAGACGGTGTCTTAGTTGCACCAGCACCATATTCAGCACCTTCTGCATACTACTTCCCTACTATGGGTCGTATGGAATCTATTGAAGTATTAAAAGGCGCAGCCTCAGTTAAGTACGGCCCGCGTACTACAGGTGGTGTTTTAAACTTACTTTCGCGCAGTTTACCAACTGAGCCAAATAGCTCAAAAGGTTTGGTAGATGCAGCCCTTGGTAGCGACGGTTACTACAAAGGCCACGCTTACTTTGGTAAAGAAAAAAATAACACAGCGGGTTTAATTGAAGTATTTACTTACGGCGCAGACGGCTTTAAAGAGCTGCCAGTAGGCAATGACAACACCGGCTTTGAAAAAACAGATTTACTATTAAAGTTTGGCCATACGTTTGGTCAAAACGATGCGCATAATCTTGAGCTAAAAATTAAGTACTCTGACGAAACATCAGACGAAACATACATGGGCTTAACTGACGAAGACTATCAAGAAAGTCCTTACCGTCGTTATGCTGCATCGCAAAACGATGAAATGAATACTCGCCACAACGCATACCAACTTAACTACGCGTACCGTTTTGGTGATGGCTATGAGTTTTTAGCTACGGCTTACTTAAACGATTTTCATCGTAACTGGTATAAAGCCAGCAGCGTAGGCTTAAGTACTCTTGAGCAGTACAGCGATTTTGAAGCAAACCCTACAAGCGAAGGTATTGAAGGTATTGGCGTTAAAGCTAATAACCGCGACTACCAAGCTAAAGGTATTCAGTCTGAATTACATATTCCTGCAGGCGATCACTATGTGACTGTTGGCGTACGTTACCACGAAGACGAAATGGATCGTTTTCAGTGGGAAGACAAATACACACTTAATCAAGACCTAAGCTTAACACTTACAGAGCAAGGCGTTCCGGGCTCTGATAGCAACCGCGTAGATAGTGCAGAAGCAAGTACCTTGTTTATTCAAGACGAGTGGACAATTGATGCATTAGTAGTAAGTGCAGGTCTTCGTTATGAAGACATTACTATTACGCGTGAAGAGTGGTCTAAATCAGATCCAACACGCAGCAACGGTTTAACTAAAGATGTGTCGAACGACACTGAAATTTTAGTGCCGTCACTAGGTGCTACTTACACACTTAACGAAAGCGTAACGCTACTTGCGGGCATTCAAAAAGGGTATGCACCAGCAGCACCTGGTAATGCTGACCAAGAAGAAGAAGAAAGTGTAAACATTGAGTTTGGCTCTCGCTTTAATATGGATGGCTTTAGCGGTGAAGTAATTGCCTTTTACTCAGACTACGACAACATGCACGGTAACTGTACTGCAGCGGTTGGTTGTAGCGACGACAACATTGGCGACCAATACAACTACGGTGAAGTAGAAGTAGCGGGCTTTGAATTTAGTGCAGCACGTACGTTTGCAACTGATACAGCTATGTTCCCAGTTAAATTAACGTACACCTACACAGACTCTGAGTTTAAAAACGATTTTGATTCAGAAATTTGGGGCGCGGTAGAAAAAGGCGATGCAATGCCTTACGTACCAGAAAACCAAGTAGCGTTATCGTTAGGTGCTGAGTTTTCTGCGTTTGTAGTTAACAGCCAAATACGTTACGTATCTGATGCGCATGCTAACTTAACGCAGTCGGGCTTAAACGCAATTGATAGCCGCGTAGTATGGGATTTAGCCGCTAAATACTTAATCGATGAAAATCAAAAAGTATACCTAAACGTTGATAACTTGTTTGATAAAACATACGTTGCTAACCGTTCAAACGGTGGCATTCAGCCAGGTAAGCCGCGTACTGTACAGATGGGCTACACATACTCATTCTAACGAGTTAAATAACTCTCTAGCTGCGTTAAAAATAACTCATATAAGAACAACTATATTTCGTTATTTTTGCCTTGCTATAGAGTTATTTTCCTATCGCTTTAATAGAGCATCAATTCAGTACAATTGGTGCAAAGTTAAAAGCGTAAATTACAGACACAAAAAAGCCGAGATTGAATTTCAATCTCGGCTTTTTAACACATAAAACTTATCGTTTT
>NZ_JACJDN010000452.1:0-3383 GCF_014163565.1 Pseudoalteromonas sp. SR45-5
CAATTAATTTAAGCTATTCAATTATTTAAGATTATCAAATAAAAAAGCTACTAAAAAGTAGCCTTTAATTATTAATTAAATACCATTCAATTTGCTGTTAAAAATGCCATTTAACTAGCAAGTTTGGATTATGTTCGGTTTGCCCATCTACACCAAATTTATTTTTCCAATAAACATACTCAATACCCACATCAAGGCGGCCTGTATCTAAGCCGAGCATAGGGGCAATATTGTATTTAATCTGCGAGGTAAAGTTAAAGCCACCTTCACTTTTACCAAACATTGTGTCGGTGCTATCTACAATATCTAAAAAGCCATCGTATCTAAAGTTACCTTTGTTATAGCCCCACGTGACTGTTATTTGGTTATTATCTTCACGTTGAATACCTATATCATCTTGAAAACGACGATAATAAGCCACATTAAAATATTGAAAGCCAGGTACATCAAGTGATACACCGCCCCCTAATAAATAGTTATTTTGATCCGTATCTCCCGAGCCATACTCTGTTTGTAGGCCTAAAAACACCTCTTTAACAAAGCTATTTTGTGGCTTGTAAAGAGTAGGGTTTATGTTTAGCTCACCGTACACTTCATCGGGATTACTTAGCCTATCCATAAAGAAGAACGTACTGCCCCAAGTATGCCCCGATGCATGCTCTATAGTAACAACACTTCTATCATCTTCCTCCCCTGAAAACGGCTCTAGGTAGTCGGCTCCTGTCATTGCGGTAATACTAAAATCAGACCAAAGCTCTTTAGCCGATACACCTGTAGAGCACATTGCAATTGCAGTTACTAATGCTAATTTTTTTATTGTTTTGATTTTCATTGTTAATCCCTTTAATGATTTTTATTAGTTTAGTTAAGATGATCCGTACTTGCTGAGTAATTTTCTGGTAGTACCAACGTCATTATTATTGCGGTGATACCCGACACCGTCACTGCGCTACCAAATATGGCAGTAACTAACTTAGGTGCGTTTGCAAACAACTCCGGTACAAAACTAACACCTAGCCCGAGCCCCAAACTCACCGCAATAATAAGTAAACTTCTGCGATTTATTTTTTCGCTGGCGAGTATTTTGACCCCAGCGGCTGCTACGGTGCCAAACATTACAAGCGTTGCACCGCCCAAAACAGGTTTAGGTATATTTTGTAATACAGCGCCAATCACAGGAAACAAACCAAGAATGATTAAAATACTGCCTATCCACAGGCCAATATATCTGCTGGCAACTCCAGTTAGCTGAATAACGCCGTTGTTTTGACTAAAAGTAGTATTAGGAAAAGTATTAAATAAAGCGGCAATCATCGAGTTAACACCATCACCTAAAATACCGCCGCGAATACGTGCTAAGTAACTAGGTCCTCTAACAGGTAACTTAGAAACCGCACAATTGGCAGTAATATCGCCTGTCGATTCAATTGCAGTAATAAGGTATAAAAAACCAAAGGCTATGAGTGCACCAAAATCAACATTAAAGCCGTATTTAAAAGGCAGTGGGATAGCAATTAGGTCAAATTCACCTAATTTAAAATTAGCGATACCTAATACAAACGCAAGTAACCAGCCAAGTATCATTGCAACTACCACAGCCGTTAGCCTCACCCATTGGTTTTTACTTGCATTAAGAAGCACCACTAAAGCCACAACCGAAAAACCAACAATTAAGTTGCTCGTTGAAGCAAATTTTTCAGGCATATTAGTAAGTAGCCATTGCCCGCCGCCTATATCAGTCATGCCTACTTTAATTAGATAAATACCAATAGTAGTGATGACCACACCAGTAACTACTGGCTTAATTATTTTGCCTAATTTACTAATAAAAAAACTAATAAATACTTCAACAAAAGCGGCCAAAAAGCACACTGCAAATATAGTGGCAAGGACCTCGTCGTTATTGCCTCCGGTGGCTTTAACGGTAAAGCCTGTTGCTAAAATAGTCCCTAAAAAGGCAAAGCTTGTACCTTGCACACATATCAATCCTGACCCCACCGGGCCAACACGCCGCGCTTGTATAACCGTGCCCACACCAGATACAAATAATGCCATACTAATTAAATAAGGTATTTCGCTGCCAAGGCCTAGCACCCCACCAATAATAAGCGTGGGCGTAATAATGCCAACAAAGCTTGCTAGTACGTGCTGTAGTGCGGCAAAAAATGATTCAGTTACGCCTGGTTTGTCATCAACTGCATATATAATATCGTCAGACGAGCTTGTATTTATTGACATATAAACCTCTACGTTTTGCAAGTTAGCCACTGTATTTGTCTAAGTGACCAACTCATTGTTATTGCGTTAACCGCTTATTTAAGCTGCCCTTCAACGCCCTCAACATAAAAGTCCATACCCAACAACGTTTTGTCGTCTATTGTTTTACCCGCTTCAATAACCAGCTCACCTTGCTGATTTTTTATAGGGCCAGTAAATGGATGGAATTCACCTTTACCAATTTTGTCTGAAATCGCGTTCACTTCAGTCACAACATCACTTGGAATGTCTTTACTTAGCGGCGCTAAGCGAGTCATCCCTGAGCCTATCCCTTTCCATATATCTTGCGATTGCCACTTATCGTCAAGTACTTGCTGTACGCGCTCTGCATAAAATTCATCCCAGTGATGAACCGCTGCCGTTAAATGTGCTTTTTTACCGTATCCGCTCATATCTGAGTGGTAGCCAATAGCGTAAATACCAGCGGCTTGCGCTGCTTGCAGTGGTGCAGGCGAATCAGTATGTTGAGTAATAATATCAACGCCTTGATCTATTAGGCTATCGGCAGCTTCACGCTCTTTACCCGGATCAAACCAGCTATTAACCCACACTACTTTTACTTTTGCATTCGGCTTTACTGAGCGCAAGCCAAGCGTAAATGCATTTATACCGCGTATTACCTCCGGAATAGGAAACGCAGCAATATAACCAATGCTGTCGGTTTTACTCATGTGTCCTGCAATAACACCTGTTAGGTAGCGTCCTTCGTAAATGCGATCAAAGTAAGTGCTTACGTTTTTTGCGCGTTTATAGCCTGTGGCATGCTCAAACTTTACATTAGGAAATCGTTTAGCCACTTTAAGTGTTGGGTTCATGTAGCCAAACGACGTGGTAAATATTAAATCGTGCCCGCTTTTAGCCAGTTGCGTAATAACACGCTCTGCATCCGCTCCTTCTGGTACGCTTTCAACAAAAGTAGTTTCTATTTTGTCGCCAAACTTTTCTTCTAGGTAGTGGCGGCTAGAGTCATGTGTATAAGTCCAACCGGCCTCACCTATGGGGCTTACATATACAAAGCCAACTTTTACGCTATCTTTTGCAATAGCAGATGCGCTTATGCCTAAGCTCAATGCAACCCCGAGTGCTGTTATAAGTTTTTTCATTGT
>NZ_JACJDN010000453.1:0-3373 GCF_014163565.1 Pseudoalteromonas sp. SR45-5
TCCTTATTTAAAAAAACGCAAAGCCAGTCCAAAATTTAAAGAATTAATTGAATCTTTAAACCCTAAAGAGCCGCTTAGAAGCGTTGATTTTTTAGTCGCTGTTAATCAAGCTATTTATGAGTTAGTTGGTTATGGCATTCGTTTAGAACCTGGCGTACAAACACCGAACGAAACAATAAGTAAAAAAACAGGTTCGTGTCGTGATTCTGCTTGGTTATTAGTACAATTGTTTCGTCATTTAGGGTTGGCATCTCGATTTGTATCGGGTTACCTAGTACAGATAACCTCAGATCAAAAATCACTAGATGGCCCAAGCGGTCCAGAAGAAGATTTTACCGATTTGCATGCATGGACCGAGGTGTATATTCCGGGTGCAGGTTGGATAGGGCTTGATCCTACCTCGGGTTTATTTGCTGGTGAAGGTCATATTCCATTGGCGTGTACGCCAGAGCCAAGCTCGGCAGCGCCGGTAACCGGCGGTATAGATGACTGTAAATCTGAGTTTAGCTTTTATAATAAAGTAACGCGTGTACACGAAGACCCACGTGTTACTAAGCCATATTCTGAGGCGCAGTGGGCGGCAATTAACCGTTTAGGTCAGCACGTTGACAATGTTTACAATGAAGAAAACATACATTTAACCATGGGCGGCGAACCTACGTTTATTTCTATTGACGATATGGAACATCCTCAGTGGAATACTGATGCCGATGGTAAAGAAAAAAGAATATTAGCTCAAAATTTATTTGTAGAAATGAATAAAGTATACACAAAAGGTGGCTTTACTCATTACGGACAAGGTAAATGGTATCCGGGTGAGCCATTACCACGTTGGCAATACGCATGTTATTGGCGCAAAGATGGTGAGCCTTTATGGCAAGATGCTGCACTATTAGCCGATCCTAATAAAGATTATAAATTTGATCATACCGATACTAAAAAGTTTGCTGATAAACTGTGTGACTCACTTGGTCTTGAAACCAAGGCACTTACTACGGCTTATGAAGATATTTTATATCACATGTGGCAAGAAGCCTCATTACCTACCGAAATAAAGCCAGATCAACCAGAACTTCTCCATGCAATGAGCCGAAAAGGCTTTTTAGCTAAAATGGATAAAGGCATAGAAAAGCCTGTTGGCTATGTTCTACCTTTAAAATGGAACGATAGTAAAAACTGTTGGCAGTCGTGTACGTGGGAGTTTAAACGGGGTCATTGTTTTTTATTACCGGGTGAATCACCACTTGGTTATCGTCTACCTTTAGACAGCCTTGAGTGGAGCGGCAATATTATTGACCGCGACCCGTTTGATATTCCAGAAAATTTTACCAAAGCTAAAAAGCTTAAAAAGGGCTTTATTGGTAAAGAAATGGTTAAAACTGCGCTTGTAATGGAAGTGAGAGAGGGGCGTTTATATATATTTATGCCACCAACAAGTCATTTTGAACATTACATGGGTTTAATAAGTAGTATAGAGAGTGTGGCTAAAGAACTTAAAATGCCGCTTGTTATTGAAGGCTATAGCCCACCTAAAGATAGCCGCGTAGAAAAATACGCTGTAACGCCAGATCCAGGTGTTATTGAAGTAAATATTCATCCTTCAACATCGTGGGATCAATTAGTCAGTCGAACCACAACGCTATATGGTTTAGCAAAAGAATGCCGATTAGGTACCGATAAGTTTATGGCAGATGGTCGCCATACTGGTACTGGTGGTGGTAACCACGTAACGCTGGGTGGCGAAACACCTGAGCAAAGCCCATTTTTACGCAGACCCGATATTTTAAGAAGCTTTATTACCTATTGGCAGCATCATCCTGGTTTGTCGTATTTGTTTTCGGGGCTTTTTATTGGTCCTACAAGCCAAGCACCGCGAGTGGATGAAGCCCGTGATGAAGTTTTATACGAGCTAGAAATTGCTTTCTCACATATGCCCGAAGGTGAGGTGCCTGAGCCTTGGTTAGTTGATAGGTTACTGCGTAATTTATTGGTGGATTTAACGGGTAATACACACAGAGCAGAATTTTGTATAGATAAGCTCTATTCACCCGATTCAGCCACAGGTCGTTTAGGGATTGTAGAATTTAGAGGCTTTGAAATGCCTCCACATTCACAAATGAGTTTAGTGCAAATGCTACTGTTGCGTACTTTACTTGCTTGGTTTTGGAAAAAACCTTACCACAAGCCATTAATACGTTGGGGTACTGAGTTACACGATAAGTTTTTATTACCACAATATGTAGAAAACGATTTAGCTGAAGTAAGCCGCGATTTACAACAAGCAGGTTTTCAATTTCAGTTAAGTTGGTTAAATCCATTTTTTGAATTTAGGTTTCCGGTATGTGGCACGCGAGAACTTGATAACGTTACACTTGAGCTTAGAACCGCAATCGAGCCTTGGCATGTACTAGGCGAAGAGGCAAGTGCGTCGGGTACGGCGCGCTATGTAGATTCGTCATTAGAAAGAGTGCAAATAAAAGTACAAGGAGCAATGAGCGATCGCTATGTTGTAACGTGTAATGGTCGAAGAGTGCCGCTTAAACCGGTTAAAGGTAAAGCAAAAGATGAAATGGTCGCGGGTATACGATATAGAGCTTGGCAACCACCTACAGCGCTTCACCCAACTATTGGCGTACATGCTCCATTAGTTTTTGATTTAATCGATACGTGGGAAGGTCGTTCAGTTGGAGGCTTTGTATATCATGTGAGCCATGCTGGGGGTCGTAATCCTGAAACGCTACCGGTTAATGCATTTGAAGCTGAAGGGCGCAGAGTTGCAAGATTTTGGGAGCATGGGCATACACCATCTTTACTTGCATCAGCAGAACCAAGCTGGAGCCCATCGGCGGTTACGCATAGTTTTCATTCGGCGCAAAGCGCAAGTGAATACGTGGTACCTGATGAAGAAAGTAGTAATCCTGATTATCCAAATACCTTGGATTTACGCAGGCAGCCTAACTTTAAATAATAATTGATAGTTGTGTCATTCCACTTTGAAATTATTTAAAGTGGAATGACTAAATATTTTTAAAGCATCATTATGAACACGGCTATTTACTATAAATTGGAGCAATTTCAGCTTGTATATTAACAATAACGCGATGCCGGAATTGCCTGAGTGGTTGTCTTTATACCTTGATAAATCACATGGACATGATGAACTAGCAAACCACAGTGGTTTAAACCCAGAACATTGGGATACTTTATTTAAGCGTTTAGCTAGCCTAACAGCAGATGATGTTAGTAGCCGCGCTACAGAAATTAGCCAATTACTACAAAATGGCAATATTAAAAATGAAAGTAATAAGCAATGGCACTTCGACCCGTTGCCTTTTATGTTATCAAAAGCTGATTGGACCTTGCTCGAAGAGGG
>NZ_JACJDN010000454.1:0-3367 GCF_014163565.1 Pseudoalteromonas sp. SR45-5
ACGCCAATTCGCTATTATGACAGTGATTTGGGGCATCGTTGGCATGAGTATTGGGGTTCTGATTGCTGCCCAATTAGCTTGGCCAGCACTTAACTTTGATACACCATGGTTAACTTACTCTCGACTACGTCCGTTACACACGAACGCAGTAATTTTCGCATTTGGTACTAGTGCACTGTTTGCGACGTCTTATTACGTCGTACAACGTACTTGCCAAACGCGTCTTTTCTCAGACAAACTCGCCGCCTTTTCATTTTGGGGCTGGCAGCTAGTTATTGTATTAGCAGTAATTACATTACCACTTGGTATTACTAGCTCAAAAGAATACGCAGAACTTGAATGGCCAATCGATATTTTAATCGCTGTGGTTTGGATTGTTTACGCTATTGTATTCTTTGGTACTTTAATCAAGCGTAAAGTGTCGCACATTTATGTTGCTAACTGGTTCTATGCTGGCTTTATTATTACTGTTGCAGTACTACACATTGTAAACAGCATGGCAGTGCCTGTGTCGTTAACTAAATCATACTCAATCTACGCAGGTGCGGTAGATGCTATGGTTCAGTGGTGGTACGGTCATAACGCTGTAGGTTTCCTATTAACTGCTGGTTTCTTGGGTATGATGTATTACTTTGTACCAAAACAAGCAGGTCGCCCAGTTTACTCATACCGTTTATCGGTAGTTCACTTTTGGGCATTAATTTCATTATACATCTGGGCAGGTCCTCACCACCTTCACTACACTGCGCTTCCTGATTGGACGCAAAGTTTAGGTATGGTTATGTCTATTATCCTATTCGTACCGTCTTGGGGTGGTATGATTAACGGTATTATGACCCTATCAGGCGCATGGCATAAACTGCGTACTGATCCAGTACTACGCTTCCTAGTTGTTTCATTGTCTTTCTACGGTATGTCTACGTTCGAAGGCCCTATGATGGCAATTAAATCTGTAAATGCGTTATCTCACTACACAGATTGGACGATCGGCCACGTACACTCAGGTGCTCTAGGTTGGGTTGCTATGATTTCAATTGGTGCTATTTACCACTTAATTCCTGCGTTATTTGCGCAAGGTCGTATGTATAGCGTTAAATTAGTTAACACCCACTTCTGGTTACATACTGTAGGTGTTGTTTTATACATTGTTGCAATGTGGATCTCTGGTGTAATGCAAGGTCTAATGTGGCGTGCGGTAAATGCCGACGGTACATTAATGTACAGCTTTGTGCAGTCTTTAGAAGCGTCGCATCCTTTCTACATTATGCGTTTTGTAGGCGGTGTATTCATCGTAACAGGCATGTTAGTTATGGCTTATAACGTTTTCCGTACAATTTCAGCTGAGAAAGAATCTCTGAAGTTAGACGCGCAAGCACAATTAGCATAACGGAGTGAGATGATGAGCAATAAAAATTCACAAAACAAACATGAAATAGTAGAAAAGAACGTTGGCCTTATGGCTATTCTGACTGTTTTTGCTATCAGCTTTGGTGCATTAGTTGAAATTACTCCGCTAATGTTCCAAGACGACACAACTAAACCAGTAGAAGGCCTACGCCCTCTTAATGCTTTAGAAATGGAAGGCCGTGACATATATGTACGTGAAGGTTGTTATAACTGTCACTCACAAATGATCCGCCCTTTTCGTGATGAAGTTGAGCGTTACGGTCACTACTCTGTAGCAGGCGAATCAGTATGGGATCACCCTTTCCAATGGGGTTCAAAACGTACTGGTCCTGACCTTGCTCGCGTTGGTAAACGTTACTCGGACGATTGGCATTATGCTCACTTAGTTGACCCACGTGCTGTGGTTCCTGAGTCGAATATGCCAGGTTTTCCTTGGTTAGCAGAGGATAGGGTAGATACAAGCCTGACTCTGAAAAAACTACAAATTTTCCGTGATACTTTTGCTATTAACCCAGAAAACCCTAAACACCCGGGCCTAGGTTATGGCAGCGACGAAGAACTTAAAGCTGATGTTGAAAAAGTTAACGCTATGAATAACGGCGAAGGCGCAACAGAAATCCAAGCTCTAATCGCGTATTTACAGCAACTTGGTACCCACTTGAAGTAAATTATTATGGATTACGGAACATACAGAGGCATTTTGACTCTGGTAATTTTAGTATTGTTTATTGTGATTGTTGTATGGGCATACAGCAAGCGTAGCAAAAATCGTTTTGATAGCGCTGCTAATGCCATTTTTGAAGATGAAAAAAAACATAACAACACACTCTCTAACGAGGAAAAGGAGTCTGAAAAATGACTAGCTTTTGGAGTATTTGGGTTATTGTATTAACCCTTGCATGCTTATGCATCATCTTTGGCCTATTAGTTTGGAACTTAAAAAACTATGCTGGCGTAAAAGAAGGTGAAAGCTGTGGACATGAATTTGACGGCATTGAAGAGCTAAATAATCCACTACCAAAATGGTGGACTTACATGTTTTTCGCAACTTTTATTTGGTCAGTATATTACCTTGCAGCTTACCCAGGTTTAGGCAACTGGGAAGGTTTAGGTAAATGGACTAGTTCTAACCAAGGTATTACGTCTTTAGCTGAATCTAAAAAAGCAGTTGCAGAGGCCAAAGCAGAAGGTCGTTTTGTTAAACTTGATAAAGAGTATGAAGCTGCAGAAGAACGCTTTGGTCCTATTTTTAATCGACTTGCACAAGTGCCGGTTTTAGATTTAGTTAATTCTAAGTTTGAAGGCGACGCAGCGCAGCAAGTTGCTCTAGAAAATGGTGACAAACATGAACAAACAGATGGTCAATTAGCCATCGAAATTGGTCAGCGTTTATTCTCACAAAACTGTGCGCAATGTCACGGCTCTGATGCACGTGGTGGAACAGGCTTCCCTAACCTAACTGATAAAGATTGGTTATATGGCGGTACACCAGACAAAATTAGAGAAACACTGCTTAATGGTCGTATAGCTGCAATGCCAGCTTGGGGCGATGCTCTTGGTGAGCAAGGCGTTAAAGAAATGACTGCACATGTGCTGAGCCTTTCTGGTCGTACTGTTAACCAAAAAGATGCTGCCGCAGGTAAAGCTAAGTTTGCAATGTGCGCCGCATGTCACGGTGCTGACGGTAAAGGGTCGGTTGCACATAACCTACCATTTGGCGCGCCTAACCTGACTGATAACATTTGGTTATACGGTGGTTCTCAACGTGCTGTTGAAGAAACACTTAACCACGGCCGTGCTGGTGTAATGCCTGCTTGGAAAGACATTTTAGGTGAAGATAAAATTCACTTATTAACAGCCTACGTTTACAGTTTATCGCAAGATAAATAAGCACGCGGTTAATAAAATGTTTATAAATTAATTTATTTAATTCAATAGATTAATCCAGATCAAAAAAGCC
>NZ_JACJDN010000455.1:0-3359 GCF_014163565.1 Pseudoalteromonas sp. SR45-5
GTCGCGATTGCACTTGGGTTAATTAAATCCCCTTGTGTTATTTCTTTTTCAACACCCTTTGATACGCAAATAAGTGATTTACCATTTAAGTTTTGCTTACTTTTTTTAAGGTATAAATATGAAAATGGACCTAACTTTTTTTGACGGGCAAGTTCTGAATTGACGGAGTTATGAATAACAAAGTGAACATTTTTGATATTACTACGTGCAAGTAAATTATTACTTCTATCAAGGTTAGAAAGCACTAGGTCAATATTGCCAATCTCGCTTTGTTTTTTTTCAAACCACGCTTCTAATCGCAAAATACTATTTTTTCGCTGCCAGAATCTATCTACTTTAGATGCTCTATCAGGAAAAAGGCTGTCAACTTTAACTATATCAGGAATGTCATACTCAGCGTTGCTCGCAAGAGATAATATAGTGACATTGTGCTGTAGTTTCGCCATTTTTTCAGCCAAAGTAAGCATTACTTTTTCAGCACCACCACCTACTAGTGAATCAATTACAATCACTATATTCATAAGCGTTCTCCTACAAGCATATTTTTTATGCCAGTAGTGATCACGTCGAAGCTATGTGTGCTATCGAGTTGCTTATATTTACCAATAAATTCACTATAAAAAGGCTCGGTAATAACTTGAGCTATTTTCGTTGTAATTTCATCAATATCAAGATTTGCTTTTATTACAACACCTGCATTAACGCAATGATCCAAACGTGTATTTTGATCTTTTGAGATAGCACATGCCACAACAGGGGTTTGAACTGCAATTGCTTGCAATAAAGTATCTCCACCACTAAGTAATGCGACTTTAGCTTGGCTCATTAATGCCAAAAATTCGGTTCCTTGCAGGCTTGATAAACAAGTAACCTCATCACTTTTAGGAATTGCTTTATTATAATTTGCACCAAACACAACAACTGCTTTTAACCCAGTATGCTTAGTAATTTTAAGCGCGGCTTTAAAGTAAACCTCAGCACAATTAAGATTATTTAATATATGCCCGCCAGAACCCGCATTAACAATAAAATAGCCATCAGATACTAAGTTATAGCGATTTAAAACATCACGTTTTTGCTCACAAGAAGCAAATGGAACAAAAGGGCCTACATTACGAGGGGGTGCCAAGGGAAACATGTCTAACTTCGCACTTTCAGCCCATGTAAGTGGCTCAATACAATAATCAGGCTGTACAACCCAATGTGTATCAATTAAATTAATCCTGTTTAGCTTCAATCCCTTAGCGCGTTTTTTTGCATGCTGAGAAATAAATATAACTTTAGCGCCTACTTTTTTAGCCGCTTTCATATGCCCTGCACGTCCTGCACAATCAAAAACAACGACGTCAGGTTTAAATTGCTCTATAAAGTCGCAAACAGAATCAAGCTCTTTAGTCGCTGAGTGTTCAAGCAATGTGGCTTCAAAAGGACACTTTTTTGCGTAGCTTGTATGCTTGTTTAGTATGAAGTGAATATCGAGAGAATCAGTAAGTTCTGCCTTTAAACTTTGAGCCAACAACAACGAGCGCATATATTCACCAATGCCTTCTGGTGATGATACGGGAATAAATAAAAGTCGTTTGTTGCTCATTACATTCTCAATTTCCTATTTGAACTCCAGTATACCAATCAGATACTTATTACGATAGCTAGGTTACATTTTAATATATTAAATTAGCTCTATAAATTTGATTATTTACTGCAATAACAAGCTTAGGTTGATAAACTTAGCCGCAATCTAAATCACAAGGATCTGAACTTTGCGAAACAGAATTTTTCTACTTTCTACTCTTTTTTGCGCTATGAGCGTGTCAGTTAATGCTGAACCATGGGTAAAACCCGATGATTACGGTCTTAGAGCTGATATTCAACAATTAGCTGATGCCGGTGTTATTTTAGCTCCTGTAACTACCTATCCGCTTATGTGGAAAAGTTTTATAAGTGATGTGCAAAGCATGCCGCTTGAGCAATTATCTCCAAGCTTGCAAGATGCTTTACTTCGCGTTAAGCATCGATATAAATCAGAAAATAGCAGCTCGCATAGTCTTCAATTATCAGCTTTTGCAGCCACAGATCCGATCATAGCAACAAGCTTTGGTGCAACAAATACACAAGAAACAGAGCTTTCAGCAGCTTACGCTTATTTAGGCGATAACTTTGCAGCTAAAGTAGCTATAAATTACAGAAAAGACGGTAAAAAATGTTTAGTTGATGGAAAAACGACTGACGATATAGTTACCGATGAGCAAGCTTTAACCGATTGTAACGATACCTCACTTGACGATAGTTACTTAGCTTACCGTTTAGGTAACTGGATTTTTAGAGCCGGTGCTGTTGAGCAATTTTGGGGACCTGGTGTTGATAACAGCTTAATTATGTCTGGTAATGCGAAACCTTTACCTGCACTAAGTGTAACCAGAGAAAAAAGTACTGCTTTTGAAACACCATGGTTAAGCTGGATTGGTCAATGGGGTTTTACCGCACAAATGGCTAAACTTGAGTCTACACGAGTAATTCCTGATGCTTTACTTTGGAGCAGTAGATTAAATATACGCCCAATACAACAATTAGAAATTGCACTTAGCTGGTCTGCACAATGGGCAGGAGACGGTCAACCGGGCTCTGCGGGTGATTTTATTGATGTCATAACTGGGCAAACTGCATGTATTGATGGCAATGTTAGTTGTGATAGCCAATTAGAGTCGAAAATAGGTAATCAATTGGCTGGTATTGATATTCGTTGGTCAGATACCTTATTTGATCAACCATATGCGGTTTATGCCAGTACTATAGGTGAAGATGCCAGTTCACAGTTTAAGCCAGCCGATAGAGCCTATTTGTATGGTGTACAGACAACACAACGTGTATATGATCAAAACTTATTAATAAATGTAGAGTACATAGATACAGGTGTTTCATGTTCAGCAGAGTCTACTAATGAAAATTGCTACTATGAGCATTCAGATTACAAATCGGGTTACCGTTACCACGGTCGCACTATTGGCTCTACTTATGATAACGATGCACAGTCAGTTGTTTTAACCCTATTAGGTCAGTTATCTAATGGAGACGATTGGCAGGTAAAATTACGCAGTGTTGATTACAACAGCGATAACCGTGACCTTTATCCTAACAATCCAGACTTAGGTAACACTATTACTAAAATAGGGTTTAACTCTAAGCAGCTAGAAATGCGTTACAGAATGCTTTCGATGGGAGGGCGAGTCACTTTAGGTGCTTTTGCATCTAACAATGACGGTGCTGAAAACGATACATCAGCATTTGCTAAGTATGAATTAAATTTTTAGTAAGTTACTTTATTAAAAATACAAAAAAGGGATGAAAACACTGTTTTCATC
>NZ_JACJDN010000456.1:0-3352 GCF_014163565.1 Pseudoalteromonas sp. SR45-5
TACCGTGTTTTTTTACAATCTGCTGAGCAAACCCAATCAGTATGGAAATTGTATTGCCCTTCATTATTGTGTTGTGTGTCGAGAGTCATCTATTGGGCATTGACCAATCATTGAAACCTCACCAGAATTTGACTCTTGCTCTAGTTTTACTTTAAAGCCCCATAATCTGTAAAGATGCTTAAGCACTTCCTCGTGCGAGTTTGCTAAAGGAATATTGTTATGAGGTACATAGCGTAGGGTTAATGAACGGTCACCTCTAATATCAACATCATACACTTGAATGTTAGGCTCATGATTACTTAAATTGTACTGCGCTGAGAGTGCTTCTCTCACTGCCTTATAGCCGTTGTCGTTATGTATTGCGCCAATTTCTAGATGGGGATTATTAGTATGGTCAATAATAGTAAATAATTTAAAATCACGAATTAACTTAGGCGATAAAAACTGGCTAATAAAACTTTCATCTTTAAAGTTTTCCATTGCAAAATGCAGTGTATCTAGCCAGTTACTACCTGCATATTCAGGAAACCAGCGTTTATCTTCTTCAGTTGGGTGTTCACATATTCTGCGAATATCAACCATCATATTAAAGCCTAAAGCATATGGGTTAATGCCTGAATAATACTTACTGTTATAAGGTGGCTGATAAACTACGTTGGTGTGGCTTTGTAAAAACTCTAACATGAAAGAGTCGCTGAGCTTTCCCTCATCATATAAGTGATTAAGGATGGTGTAATGCCAAAAAGTTGCCCAGCCTTCGTTCATTACTTGAGTTTGTTTTTGTGGGTAAAAGTATTGCGAAATTTTACGAACAATACGTATCACTTCACGTTGCCAAGAGTCCAGTAATGGGGCATTTTTTTCAATAAAATACAAAATATTTTCTTGAGGTTCAGAAGGGAAATGGCGGACTTTCTTTTTGGTTTCTTGCTGTTGCTCAGGAATAGTTCGCCATAATTCGTTTACTTGCGATTGAAGGTAGTCTTCGCGCTCTTGTTGGCGTTTTTGCTCTTCAAATAGCGATATTTGTTGTGGACGTTTGTAGCGATCGACCCCGTAATTCATTAATGCATGACATGAGTCGAGTAGGGCTTCTACTTGTGTAATACCATGCTTTTCTTCACAGCGGCTTATGTAGTTTTTAGCAAATACCAAGTAATCAATAATTGAACCTGCATCGGTCCAGGTTTTAAATAAGTAATTACCTTTAAAAAATGAGTTATGTCCGTAACACGCATGTGCCATTACAAGCGCTTGCATAGGTAGGGTGTTTTCTTCCATTAAGTACGCAATACAAGGGTCTGAATTTATCACTATTTCGTAAGCGAGACCCATTTGTCCGCGCTTATAATTTTGCTCTGTTTGGATAAATTTCTTACCGTAAGACCAATGACTGTAGCCAATAGGCATACCAACGCTTGAATAAGCATCCATCATTTGCTCTGCGGTTATCACTTCAATTTGATTAGGGTAGGTGTCTAACCTGTAGTGAGCTGCAACACGGGCAATTTCACCTTGGTACTCATCTAATAAATCAAAGGTCCAATCTGGGCCATCACTCAATCGTTTATCATTCATAATACTACCTCGCTTTTGGCTATGCAGAGTTTTGCTGTTGACGACCTTTTTTAAATAGCTCCCTAAAAATTGGGTAAATATCTTCAACGCTTTGAATATGCTGTATGGCGAAATTATTATGGCTGTGTGTTATTGATTCATATTCGCGCCATAGGCTTTGATGAGCACGAGTGGTTATTTCAATATAAGCAAAATAGCGTACTGCGCTTAAGAGCTTATTACGTAATATTTCACCACACTGCGGGGTGTCGTCCGCCCAATTATCGCCATCAGAGGCTTGTGCGGCGTATACATTCCACTCGTTTGCGTGATAACGCTCTTTTATTATTTCGTTCATTAATTTAAGAGCGCTTGAAACAATAGTGCCGCCAGTTTCTTGGGAGTAAAAAAACTCTTGTTCGTCTACTTCTTTAGCTTGTGTGTGGTGGCGAATATAAACAACTTCTATGTCTTTATAACTGCGCGTTAAAAATTGATAGAGCAAAATATAAAAACGCTTTGCCATGTCTTTTGTTGGCTGATCCATTGAGCCTGACACATCCATAATACAAAACATCACGGCTTTGCTGGTGGGGTGAGGGCGCTTTTCGTAATTACGAAAACGTAAATCGTAGTTATCAATAAACGGAACCGACTTAATTTGCACTTTTAATGCTGCAATTTCTTTTTGTAATAAAGCAATTGCCGCTTTATCGTTATGTGGACCAGCAAGCAGCAGAGCAAGTTGTTCTTCGAGCTCTTTTAAACGGCGTTTTTTACCTGCACTCATGGCAACACGCCGTGCAAGCGAGCCTTGAAGAGAGCGTACAATGTCAATATTACTTGGCATGCCGTCGCTACAAAAACCTGCGCGATGGGTTTTCATTTGCACTAACTTATCAAGCTGGTTCTCTTGTAAGTTAGGAAGTTCTAGATCTTCAAACAGTAAATCAAGGTATTCATCTTTTGATATTGAAAATACAAACTCATCTTGTCCCTCGCCCGAATCGCTGGCGTCACCTTCACCGGCACCACCGCCTTGTCCGCCTTTAGGGCGCTCAATTTTATCACCTGTAGAAAACTGATCGTTACCAGGGTGAATTTGTTCTCTATTCCCGCCTTGCCCTTGATGAAATGTAGGTTCGCTGATATCGCGTTGTGGAATAGAAATACTCTCACCAGAGCTTGAATCGGTAACGCTGCGTTTGTTAATCGCATCTGAAACCGCTTCTTTAATTTGTTTTTTATAGCGCCTAATAAAGCGCTGGCGATTAAGCGTACTTTTATTTTTTCCGTTTAAACGCCTATCTATAAAATGCGCCATATTGACCTCCTAAATACTACGACTATGAAGGTTATTGCGATTTTCTAACCCGTAAATACCACTCAGAAAGCAAGCGAACTTGTTTTTGTGTATAGCCTTTTTCGACCATACGGTTCACAAAGTCTTCGTGCTTTTGCTGATCCTCTGCAGACGTTTTAGTATTAAACGAAATAACAGGGAGTAAATCTTCGGTATTAGAGAACATTTTTTTCTCAATCACCGTGCGTAGTTTTTCGTAGCTTGTCCATAGTGGGTTTTTACCGTTGTTGTGTGCGCGGGCACGCAGTACAAAGTTCACTATTTCATTACGAAAATCTTTAGGGTTAGAAATACCCGCTGGCTTTTCTATTTTTTCAAGTTCAGCGTTTAGCGCTGCGCGGTCAAATAGCTGTCCTGTATCGGGGTCTCGATATTCTTGGTCTTGTATCCAAAAATCTGCATAAATAACATAACGGTCAAAAATATTTTGTC
>NZ_JACJDN010000457.1:0-3335 GCF_014163565.1 Pseudoalteromonas sp. SR45-5
TGCCATTTGGCAACCCTTTTTTAGTTTGACCTGAATAACTTTAAACGCTTACGCTTTACGCCACGTTGTTTTACCAGCTGAATCTTCAAGTATTACACCTAATGCATTAAGTGCATCACGTGCTTCATCAGCAGCAGCCCAGTCCTTACTAGCACGTGCTTCATTACGTTTTACAATTAATGCTTCAATTGTCGCAACTTCGTCGTCATCTTGCCCACCTTGTAAAAAAGCTTCCGGTGCTTGTTGAGCAACACCTAACACTTCACCGAGGCTACGCAGTATAAACGCTAACTTGCCAGCTTGACCTGCGTCACTTTCTTTTACGCGGTTTAATTCTTTAGCAAGTTCGAACAACACAGGTAGTGCTTCTGGTGTATTAAAGTCATCATTCATTGCTTTTCTAAACTTAGCAACAAACTCATTGCCTTCTAAGTCGCACTCTACCGGTACGACATCACGAAGCGCTGTATAAATGCGTTCAAGTGATGAACGCGCTTGGTCTAAATTTTCTTGTGAGTAATTTAATTGGCTGCGGTAATGCCCTGAAATTAAAAAGTAACGAACAGATTCGGCATCGTATGCTTTTAAAACTTCACGCACAGTAAAAAAGTTATCTAACGACTTAGACATTTTTTCTTTATTTACTTGCACCATGCCAGTATGTATCCATGTATTTACATACTTGCCGTTGTTTGCACAGCACGACTGGGCAATTTCGTTTTCATGATGTGGAAACTGTAAATCAGACCCCCCACCGTGAATATCAAAATGCTCACCTAAGTGTTTTGAGCTCATTGCCGAACATTCAATATGCCAACCAGGACGCCCTTCACCCCACGGTGATGACCATGATGGCTCACCTGCTTTGGCTTTTTTCCATAACACAAAATCAAGCGGATCGTCTTTATCTTGAGCCACTTCTACGCGAGAGCCCGATTGCAACATAGTTAAATCTTGCTGAGAAAGCGCACCATATTGCTCAAACGTTGATACATCAAACAAAACATCGCCATCAGCTGCAACATAGGCATGGCCTTTTTCAATCAAGCGCTTAACCATAACGATAATTTCATCCATATGGCTTGTAACTGTTGGTTCAACATCTGGGCGTAGCATATTTAGGCTATCAAAATCTTCATGCATCGCTTTAGTCATGCGCACAGTTAAGTCGTTTATTGACTCACCATTTTCATTTGCACGTTTAATTATTTTATCGTCGATATCTGTAATGTTACGTACATATTTTAAATCGTAACCAATATGACGTAAGTAGCGCACAATAACGTCAAAACCAACAAAAGTACGAGCGTGTCCAATATGGCAGTAATCATAAATGGTGATACCACACACATACATGTCGATTTTGCCTTCGACCATAGGTTTAAATTGCTCTTTTTGTCGCGTGAGTGTGTTGTATATATTTACCATTTACTTTGAGTCCTTGACTATTTACTTGAACAGTTATGTTACCACTTGAAAAGCCCCTGCTCTAGCGCTTTATAACAAACCAAACATCTACTTTGTTAATCTTAGCCAACTACGATAAAATAGCGCCAATATTTAAACCAGATATAGGAAAACACATGGTTGTTCTACACACCAATTTTGGTGACATCACCATTAAAATGTTTGAGCAAGAAGCTCCAAACACTGTTAAAAACTTTTTAGAGTATGCAAATGCTGATTTTTTCAACGGCACTATATTTCATCGTGTAATCGATGGTTTTATGGTTCAAGGCGGTGGTTTTGTACCAGGTATGGAACAAAAAGAAGTTAACGACCCAATTAAAAATGAAGCTAATAATGGCCTATCTAACAAGATAGGTACTTTAGCAATGGCACGTACACCTGATCCTCATTCAGCTACAGCGCAGTTTTTCATTAACGTGAATAACAACGACTTTTTAAACCACAGTAGCGAAACATCGCAAGGCTGGGGTTACTGTGTTTTTGCTGAAGTAGTAGAAGGCATGGACGTAGTAAATAAAATAAAAGGCGTAGCAACAGGTAGTACTGGTTTTCACCAAGACGTGCCTCTTGAAGATGTGATCATCGAAAGCGTTACTGTTAGCTAATAGTAAGTTTACCCACGTAATGTGGAGTATCAGCGGGCATTTACCAATGTGTATACGCCCGCTTTATTTATATCGAAAAGACTGACCTATGACTCGCCAAACTTACTTTATTGCAGATTTACACCTAAGCGAAAACCGCCCCGACATTAGCGCTGCATTTTTTGACTTTTTAAATACGCATATACTAAATAAAGATGTAGATGCACTTTATATTTTGGGTGATTTTTTTGAAGTATGGGTTGGAGATGACTACATTACAGCGCTGAGTGCCGATGTAGCAAAGCATTTAAGCGCCGTTAATGATGGTGGGACACCTGTTTATTTTATACATGGCAACCGTGATTTCATCATGCGCAAGCAATATGCAGACATGGCCGCAATGACTTTACTCGATGAACAAACAGTCATTGATTTATATGGTACGCCTACCGTTATTTTACATGGCGACGAAATGTGTACTCAAGATACTGAGTATCAAAAATTTCGTAAAAAAAGCCGTGGTTGGTGGTGGCCAAAATTAATGCTTGCAATGCCACTTTGGTATCGTAAAAAAATAGCGCGTAATGCCCGTGAAAAAAGTAAGTTGAGCCAAGCTGATAAACCTATCGAAATTTTAGACGTTGTAGATGAAGCCGTGCTTGCCACCTTTGCCAAACATAACGTTACTAATATGATTCATGGTCATACTCACCGCCCTAATGTTCATACCTATAAAGTTAATGAACAAACGCTTACTCGTACAGTGCTAGGTGACTGGTATACCCAAGGCTCTTATTTAGTCGTTACCCCTCAATCACAAGAATTAATTAGCACGCCTTTCGCATAATTTAAAATCCTGACTATTATTTAACTATATATTTGAATAATAGTGAGAGGTTTAATGATTAAGCTGTTAATTTTCATCGTAGTAATTGCCATTCCTACCAAAGTATTTAGCGAGCAAACATGGCAAATTGTTACTGAAAACTACCCTCCCTATTTTAGCGAAAACCTTCCTGATAACGGTTGGTTATATGAAATCACTCAATCAGCCCTTAAAACTCAAGGCATTAATAGCGAAGCCGAGTTTACGACATGGGACCGCGCCCTAAAGCTATTAGAAAAAAAGAGAAAAACAGCTATTTTAGGCGCTTTTTATTCATTAAAAAGAAATGAAGTTTTTTACTACTCTCGCCCACTTGCAGTTGCTCATTCAGGAATTTTTAAACGCAAAGAGAGTGCTATTAACTTCGATGGTACAGTTAAATCATTAACACCTTA
>NZ_JACJDN010000458.1:0-3315 GCF_014163565.1 Pseudoalteromonas sp. SR45-5
TTTAAAACGTATTTTAAGAGTTATTAAACTTCAGTTTATCTGATTTTTATCCTGAAATAATAAGCTACTACATTTTATGGCTCAAGTATGGGAATTTTATAAAGTTGGCTGATTACTTATGTTACTTACATATACATTAAATTAGCATCTTGACGAATTGCAAATTTTATAAACTAATTGCGTATTATAGTTGCTAATTATCCTGTACATCCTTATAATAGCGGCCATTGTTTAGCGTGTTGTATAACAGCTAACAGCGATATTAAATTTAAGGTTTGATATCTATTGGCGCGGGATGGAGCAGTCTGGTAGCTCGTCGGGCTCATAACCCGAAGGTCGTCGGTTCAAATCCGGCTCCCGCAACCAATTCTACTAGTAGGTATTACCTTACTAATTTATATCGCGCATTCTAAGTAATGCGCGTTTTGCGTTTTAGGCTATGTAGTTTAATTAGGTCAGTTTACTGACTCGCAACCAAGCTTGGCCCTCGGCCACACAGTTTTATGCTTTATTGGTGTGACGCCCCGCTTGGTTCGGGGCGTTGTTGTATCTGCACCTTACGATTTGTGGCAATTGCTATCAAATTAAAATTTAAACTCAGTATTTTAGGGCTATAAGCCCTTTTTTTGTTTGTATGGAGGATTTTCGTGACAAAACTTGAACAAGATTTAGTAACCATGTTAACGCCTGCGGTAGAAATGTTAGGCTTTGAGTTGCATGGTCTTGAATTTGTACAAGCGGGTCGCCATTCTACCTTAAGAGTATATATTGCTCATGAGGATGGGATCTCAGTTGATAACTGTGCGGATGCCAGTCGCCAAATTAGTGCGATTTTAGACGTCGAAGACCCAATTACAAATGAATATGATTTGGAAGTATCGTCTCCTGGTGTTGATCGTCTATTATTCAAACAAGATCACTACGAGCAGGCGCAAGGAGAGGAAGTACGCGTGCGTACTAAACTTCCACAGGATGGTCGTCGTAATTTTAAAGGCGACTTAGTAGCAGTTAGCAGCGATATGATCACACTATCTAGCGATGGTGCAGAGCATCTGATCATGCTTAGTAACATCGAACGTGCGAATTTAATCGCGAAGTTTTAAATTCGAGTGCGAAGGAATAGGGCAAGCGAGGCATTACCCATGGCAAAAGAGATATTATTGGTTGCTGAAGCCGTTTCCAATGAGAAAGCGGTTCCAAAAGAAAAGATTTTTGAAGCTCTAGAGTTCGCTCTAGCGACAGCGACAAAGAAAAAACACGATGGCGAAATTGAAGTACGTGTAGCAATTGACCGTAAAACCGGTGATTACGATACGTTCCGTCGCTGGCAAATTGCCGCTGTATTAGAAGATGGTTCTTTAGAGAACCCATACAGCGAAATCACTCTAGAAGCAGCACAGGTTGAAGAACCTGATTTGCAAATGGGTGATTATGTTGAAGAGCAAATTGACTCAATCAAATTTGACCGTATTACAACACAAATGGCTAAGCAAGTTATCGTACAAAAAGTACGTGAAGCTGAGCGCGCTTTAGTTGTTGAAGCATACAAAGATCAAGAAGGCGAGCTGGTAACGGGTGTTGTTAAAAAAGCAACTCGCGATGCAATCGTACTTGATTTAGGTAACAACGCAGAAGCGGTAATTTACCGTGATGACATGTTGCCACGTGAAAACTTCCGCCCGGGTGATCGAATCCGTGGTCTTTTATATGAAGTTAAACCTGAAGCACGCGGTGCACAATTATTTGTAACGCGCTCTAAACCTGAAATGCTAATGGAATTATTCCGTATTGAGGTGCCAGAAATTGGCGAAGAGATGATTGAGTTACGTGCAGCTGCACGTGATCCAGGTTCACGCGCTAAAATTGCTGTTAAATCTAACGACAAACGCATTGATCCAATTGGTGCATGTGTTGGTATGCGTGGCGCACGAGTTCAAGCTGTATCGTCTGAGCTTGGTGGTGAGCGTGTTGATATCGTACTTTACGATGACAATCCAGCACAATTTGTTATCAATGCAATGGCGCCAGCAGAAGTTGCTTCAATCGTAATGGATGAAGACACTCACTCAATGGATATCGCTGTAGAAGCCGATAACCTAGCACAAGCAATTGGTCGTAATGGTCAGAATGTTCGTTTAGCAAGCCAATTAACTGGCTGGGAACTGAACGTAATGACTGTTGAAGACATGCGTACTAAAAATGAAGCTGAATCTGATAAGTTACTTAACTTATTCACTGAAAATTTAGATATAGATGATGAGTTTGCATCATTACTTATTAACGAAGGTTTCTCGACACTTGAAGAAGTGGCGTATGTACCTGCGTCTGAATTTTTAGAAATTGATGGTCTTGATGAAGAGACTGTAGATTTATTGCGTTCACGCGCAAAAGATGCATTGACAACTAAAGCTCTTAAAACGGAAGAAAGCTTAGATGGCGCAGAGCCTGCTGAAGACTTACTTGCGCTTGAAGGCTTAGAGCGTCACTTAGCATTTGTTATGGCAAGCAAAGGTGTTGTTACACTTGAAGACTTGGCAGAGCAAGGTATTGACGAATTAGTTGATATCACAGAACTTTCATCTGTAAAAGCGGGTGAACTGATTATGGCTGCACGAAACATTTGTTGGTTTGCAGACGAGTAATTTATTAACGGAGGTATTACACACTATGGCAGAAGTAAATGTTGAAAAACTAGCCGGCGATATAGGTACAACTGTTGATAAATTGCTACAGCAGTTTTCACAAGCAGGTATCACTAAGCAAGCAACTGATAACGTAACAGAAGCTGAAAAAGCAACGTTACTTGATCATTTAAGTAAGCATCATGGTGGTACAGGTTCAGATGGCCCAGCGCGTATGACTTTACAACGTAAGAGCAAAAGCACATTAAGTGTGACTGGTTCTACGGGTAAAGCTAAAGATGTTCAAGTTGAAGTTCGCAAAACACGTACCTACGTGAAGAAAAGCGCAATGGAACAAGAACAAGAGCAAGCACGCTTAGCCGCTGAAGAAAAAGCCCGTCTTGAACAGCAACAAAAAGCTGAACAAGAAGCCGCAGAATTAAAAGCGAAACAAGAGGCAGAACGTAAAGCGAAAGAAGAAGCTGACCGTAAAGCCAAAGAAGAAGCTAAACGCAAAGCTGATGCAGAGCGTAAAGCGAAACAAAAGCAGATGACCCCAGAGCAAAGTGCTAAGTCTGAGAAAGATCGCATAGAAGCTGAGCGTCTGCAAAAAGAAGCAGAAGAGGCCGCATTGAAGAAAGCTGAAGAAGAAGCGAAACGTCAAGCAGAAGAGGCAAGAAAGCTAGCTGAAGAG
>NZ_JACJDN010000459.1:0-3314 GCF_014163565.1 Pseudoalteromonas sp. SR45-5
TGCGTCGTACGGTATCGTCAAAACGATCCCGTAAAAATTCAGGTAAGGTAGAAAACGCGCCCGCTAGATAACGAGGCAAAAAGATCAACGCCATAATAATGGTTGATACTCCTGCGGTTACTTCCCACGCCATTGAGCTTAGGTTGTAACCATAGGCTGAGCCATTAAGGCCAATTAGTTGCTCGGCCGATAAGTTAGTGAGGATCATTGACCCTGCTATAAATGTACCTGTTAACCCACGACCCGCTAAAAAGTAGCCATCTTGGGTGTTAACTTCCCCTTTGGTTTTTTGGTACGAGATATATCCCACCAGCGCCATAAACGCCAAGCACGATAGCAGTGTCATGGTAATGTTCATACCTTCCATCTTGCGCCCCTTTTAGCTTACTTTACTCGGTAAAAAGTAAGCTAATATCTTTATTATTGTGTGTTGTATGTGTGTAGTGTGTGTTTTTTATTAAGCCGAGATTTATTTAGGCCATGCTGTTAATTGGCTCATGTCTTGTTCTGTGTGTTGAACCTCTGGGCCAAGCATTAGGCTGTCGCCTTCGCGTACAAATACTGCCATTTCTTCAAGTGCGAGTGTGTGCTCGTAGTACTTACCACCTTCGTAAGATTGTTTATCAGGAAAGCGAATCCAGTTGCCTTGTGGTAAATAAAACTTCACTTTACCGTTTGGTACGACACAAGGCACTACTAACAATTTTTCACCGCACATAAATTGCTGATCAAAACTATGCGCTAGCACATCATCAGGAAATGCTAAAACCATTGCACGCTGAATTGGCAAGCCAGTTTGCTGTGCTTGTATGGCACTTTGCTCTAAATAAGGAATAAGTTGGTAGCGCAATTTAAGCGCTGCAAATACCGCATCACTTGCTTGCTCGGTGTAAGACCACGGTTCGCGAGGACCAATACCGTGTAAGCGCATATGCGCACTAAATACCGACGCTTGCGCCCAGCGCACGTAAAGTTCTGCATCGCGAGTGTCTTTGTAAAAACCGCCAATGTCGGTTGCAAAAAATGGCCCGCCCGACATGCCCCACGCTAAGCTGCCGCGAATACTCGCTGCTAAACCTTGCCAATCGGCCTGCGGGTCGCCGCCCCACTGTGCAGGAAAACGTTGGCTGCCAGTCCATGCTGAACGGCTAAACAAAAATGGCCCTGTTTTACAGTACTTTTCTGCAGCTTCATAAACGCAGCGGTTGTACAGCATGCTATAAACATTATGCAGTCTAATGCCGCTATCGCCACTGTGCGATACCATGTTTTCGTCTTCTAGCTGTTCGCCAAAGTCTGCTTTTATCATATCTACGCCCAGCTCAAACAATGGCTTGTGCGATTCGAGCCAGTATTCGTAAGCGTCGGGGTGAGTAAAATCTAAAATACCCGACTCTGGTAATGGTGTAAGTACTTCGCCAAATGGGCTTAAATCCCACTCGTATTGATACGCTTTACCGGTGCGTTTATCTTTTATAAGCCAGCCATTTTCGGCCGCTTTAGCAAATAATGGGTTATTTACCGAGATCATCGGGTATTCCCATACGCAAATTTTAAAATCCATGGCTTTTAGTTCATCAAGCACTGGTTTTGGGTCGGCGTAGCGTGTTGGATCCCATTCAAATGCAAAGCGGGTGTCGGTGTCTTGCCATGCGCGGCCATCAAGAGTAATTACGTCGCACGGCATACTTTTAGCACGCACTTCGCGGGCAACACTCAGTAATTCGTCAGCATCTTTGTAATACGCTTTTGATAAAATAACACCAAAGCTCCACTGCGGTGGCACCGGTGCAAAACCTGTTAGCTCACAGTAACGGTTAATGCTTTGAGCAGGTGTTTGTTCTTGATATAAAAATACATCTAGCGCCTCATCTTCAACTAAACATACATATGCGCGTTGCGACCACAGTGCGTAACCTACGCCATGAGTTACCGGTGCAGGTGTATGTACAAATAAGTTCCAGCCTTCTGGGCTCCATGCATACGGTGTGTTTTTATAAGACTTTTCGGCGTTAACGCCTAGCGCATCGTGGTTGTATGAACGAATAAGTTGGCCGCGTTTATCAAGCTTTCCCCATTTTTCGCCAAGACCATACACGGCCTCATCGTAGTTAAGCTCTAAGCTTAATATCCAGCCGTTATCAGTTTTAGCCAGTGGCGGTAAACGATGCTGGCGTACAAAGTGGCCATCGGTTGCTGATTGCTGCACTAGCTCATCGTTTTTATAAAGTTTGAAATGAAAAGGGTCGCAGTAAAACTCTAGCCGGTATTCGCCACCACTTACACTGTAATCATTATTGTTTTTGCTAAGTGTGAGGGGGTATTCTGATGGGGTTGTGGTTAATATTTTAAACTGCTCGTCATGCGTGGTGCCTGCATTTAAACGTAAACCAAACTGGCTTATCGTTACGCTAATATCACCAAACTGAGTGGGCAAAACCAGCACATTGCCTTGTAACTTTGGCTGTGCGGTTAAGCATGCTGGCTCTATTGCGTTCCAGTCTGGCTCACGTAATTCAAATGCATTCATGGGAGTTCCTTAACCAATTATTAGTCTTGTATAAGACACAAGTTAAATAATTGTAATCCCCATGTCAACGTAAATAAACTCAAGATGAATTATTTACGTCGCGATTTTTAAAATATACCCGGCGCCGATGTTGCCACCAGCGATATACCACTTAGGCCAAGCAATACAATTGCTATAATACGTACCCATTTAGCGTCAACGTAAGGCGTTAATTTACGAGCAAAATGCGTAACTAACAACACTAAGGGAATAGCCGCTGCAATTAAAAACATAATGTCGAGCCCCGGCAAAGTACCAAATAAAGCGATACCTACACGTACTAACCCGCCAATAGTAAATACCGCTAATAACGTACTGCGAATAGCTTCAATAGACCAACTTTGTTTATAACACTGAAACACAAGCGGCGGCCCTGAGGTTGAAAACAACCCACCAAGTAATCCACTCACCCCTCCAGCTATTAAAAACGAACGAGGGCGGCTTTGTTTATTAGCACGATCGCGGCCAATCAGCATTAAAGCGCAGCACAGCAGAATACTTACACCTAAAATAAAGTTTAAATAGTGCGTTAAATGCGACGACATAAACTCAAGTAGCACAAAACCTATCAGCATTAACGGTATACCGGTATACAACATAAGTTTTAGCTCGGGTACTTTTACCGAACTGCGGTTCTTAACGACCACGGTTGTTGAATTAACTAACCCTAGCAAACTCACTAAAAATGTAGTTGCCGTAAGTGGCAATACATCAAGCAACGTAAAGCTTGCAACCACCAGCAACC
>NZ_JACJDN010000045.1:0-12400 GCF_014163565.1 Pseudoalteromonas sp. SR45-5
TCAAGGGAAGATTTAGATCCTATTTTGGATTTAGGTGAAGAAGTTGAGCATTTTAATAGTTGGATCATTTCGGAACTAAAACTTCAAAAATCATCAGATATAT
This sequence comes from Pseudoalteromonas sp. SR45-5, assembly GCF_014163565.1. Lineage (NCBI taxonomy): Bacteria > Pseudomonadati > Pseudomonadota > Gammaproteobacteria > Alteromonadales > Pseudoalteromonadaceae > Pseudoalteromonas > Pseudoalteromonas sp. SR45-5. The sequence continues at coordinate 104 of NZ_JACJDN010000045.1, forward strand.
CAAAGGATGCTCTTGATGAAATAATAGGTACATATTATAAATTTGAAGAATCTATTAGTAAAAAACAAGCTGATGCTATAGACAGCTTTAGGTCCCGTACAGAAAAAGAAATAGATCTGTCTAACGAATTTACCCAAAAAAAAATAAGTAGCGTACTTGAAAAAACTCAGCAACGATCACAACTACTTAATTCCTTAGCAGACGAGAATAATGCTAAAGTTTCAGAGCTAAGTAAAAATATAGAATCTATTGAGGCTGCATGTATTACCCAAATCAAGCTGGCTGATGATGTCTATAAAGCCGGTATAGTAAAAATAGAAGAAAGTAAGAATGAAATAGAAAGCATGCTGTCAAATACAGCTAATCGTGTAATGGCTGACGATTATGTTTCAAGCGCAGTTGCAGAGAAAAAAGCAGCTAACTGGCTGCGGGGGGGCTCTCTGGTATGTATGACTATTATTGTAGGTATCGTATGTCTTTCATTTTATGACTCAACTCATTCAGGCTTTAATTGGGAAAGCTCTATTTTCAGGACTGTACTAGTTTTTATATTATCAATACCTGCTGCTTATTTATCCAGAGAATCTACTAAGCATCGAGAGCAGCAATATAACTACCATCATACAGCATTAGACTTAAAAGCAATTACACCTTACATTGCATCACTCCCAGAAGCAGACCAAAATAGAATTAAAATTTCAATTGCGGAACGTATTTTTGCTTCAAGACAAACGAACGTAGCTCAACAAGAAAGTTTTCCTTTAAATACACAAGAATTGATTATGGAGCTTATTAAAAAAATCGATCTTAGTAAAAAAAAGAATGAGCAACTTGAAACAGAGAATAAAAAATCGTGACTTTATGCCATTCTCAGAGCTTATATTTAATTGGCTGGACGTAGCCTTAAAATGTTTGGTAAATTGGCTTAGAGCGCTGTTTAAACGCTGTTTAAACAGTCCTCTAAGCCTGTTAATGCCTTAAAAGACGTTTGTAATATTTTTAAAAGTAAATATAAAAACAAAAAGGAATATGTTTTGACTGTAAAACTAAAGCAATTTTTAGTAGTGATTTTTTTAGGTAGCTTAGGTTCAGGGCTTTGGGATCTTTTTTTAAAAGATGCGTTGTTCAGTCTTGGAAATGTTTTTGTTTTATTTTTTTCTAGTATCTCAAGTGGTTATTTAGATGGTCTTTACGAGCGTGTTGGTAACAGAGGGGATGGGATTTTTATATTTCCTGCGGCCTTTTTTCTTTCGTTTATGTGTTTTTTACCGACCATGCTTTTTATATTCATTAAAAAACAGCTTAATAAACTGGACGATTTAGTTGGTATAGTTTCAATCGAAGAAATTGATGAAAAAGAAGAAATTGATGAAAAAGAAGATGGGTTTGAGGATTTTGATAAAAGAGCAATAGACAAAGCTAATAAAATTCAGAAAAGATGGAAAAAAATACGTATTGTTTTATTGATAGGTTCAATACTTACTACCCTGTTTTATATACATGTAACAATCAATAGCTTATCTGAATATAAAGCACATGGTATTGTTGAGCGAAGGTTGGAAATAATTAGACCCTTTATCAAAGAGCAAGAGTTTTATAAATTAAAAAGTGATTCAAGATTAATAAACGACTTATTTACGCTTCAAAAATTAATTAATAAAACGGAAGTTATTGCAGTAGATAACAACATAAAGATGCCTGAGTTTAGTTTATATGGTGTGACGTTACCTGATCTAAGGAATTAACTGCCAAATTTCCCGAAACACCGCACGGCCAACCAATTCAAATCTAAATCCATACTGAGCACAGATTATTCAAACTGTGCTCAGTCATGAAAAAACAATTTACCAAACAAAGTTTACTTGAAACCACCTCACTTACATCGGCGCTTGCTGTTTTATCAGCAAGTAAACCTGCCGATTTAGGCTTTGCTGCGTGTCGCTTTGCAAGCGAAATTAACGAGCAAGGTATAAGCGAGCGTGTAATGGTGATGCCAGATGGCTATTTTAACTCCCACGATGGCCGCCCGTTCGACGTACCAGCCAATGCTTGGTTACTAGATCAAAACGCATTTGAGTTACTTAAAAGCACCGCAGGCACCCGCACTAACGACTACCACTTTGACTACGAGCACCAAACCCTACACGCCGAAGAAAACGGCAAGCCAGCCCCAGCAAGTGGTTGGTTTAACCCAAGCGATTTAGAGTATGTGCCAGGCGAGGGACTTTATGCCCTTAATGTACGCTGGACACCCAGCGCACGCGCACACCTAAAAAACGACGAATACCGCTTTATAAGCCCTGTTTTTCATTACGACAAACAAACAGGCCGCCCAACCAAATTACGCCACTTTGCCCTTACCAACGACCCAGCGGTAGACGGTATGGACAAAGTAGCGGTTTTAAAAGCTTCTAAAACCTATGTTAACAATGGAGAAAACACCATGAATGCAGCTCAAAAATTGCTGAGCTTGCTAGGGATAACTGTGGATGGTGAAAAAATCACCGATGCAGATTACACCCAAGCAACAACAGCACTCGCCGCTTTAAAAGCTAAGGCCGACGAAGCCGACACGCTCACCACCCAGCTAAGTAACGCAAACGATGCTGTTGCTGCACTTAAAGCAAATAGCCCTACAGAGGTTAATTTAGCTAAGTACGTGCCGGTTGAAACCTACAACGCATTGCACACTGAAATGGTTGCCCTTAAAAGCACCAGCGACAACCAAACCGTTGAGCAGGAAATTAACAAGGCTAAACAAGATGGCCGTGTGATTGCCAGCGAAGAAGAGTACCTAACTAGTTTAGGTAATCAGCAAGGCGTTGCTGCGTTAAAAGCGGTGTTAAATGCCCGTTCACCTATTGCAAGCTTAACGGCTCAGCAAACAATTAATGCACCTAAGCCAGAGCAAAACAAAGACGGCTTAGCAGCACTCACCGCAGACGAAAAGTATGCAGCAGACCAGTTAGGTCTATCGCACACGGCTTATGCCAAAGCTAAACAGGAGCAAAATTAATGGCTTTAGTGACCCCCGCACTTTTAACCGCGTTGTTTACTGGTTTTAAAACCGAGTTTGAACAAGGTAAATCAGAAGCAATGCCGCAATTTAGTAAAATTGCCAGTGTAATTAAATCTACATCGGCCAGTAATACCTACGGCTGGTTGGGTAAGTTCCCAAGCCTAGCTAAATGGATTGGCGATCGAAATATTCAAAGTATGAAGTCGCAAGCGTACACCATTACCAACGACGATTACGAGTCAACGGTAGGCGTAGACCGCAACGATATTGAAGACGACAACCTAGGCGTGTACTCACCTATTTTTAAAGAAATGGGTAACGCGGCGGCCATTCACCCAGACGAAATGATTTTTCCATTACTAGCGGCAGGTTTTACAACTCTATGCTACGACGGGCAAAACTATTTTGACGAAGAACATCCAGTTTATCCTAAAGCGGACGGCACAGGTACTGCGGTATCTACAGCTAATATGGCGGTTGATGATGAATACACTGGGGATGCCTGGTATGTGCTCGATACCTCAAAAGCACTTAAGCCGCTTATTTTTCAAGAGCGTAAAAAGCCTAACTTACTTGCGATGACAAAAACCGACGATGAAGCTGTATTCACTCGCAAAGAATACCGTTACGGCGTTGATTGCCGTGATGCCGCAGGCTTTGGTTTTTGGCAATTAGCTTTTGCTAATAAGCGTGCATTAACGCCAGATAACTTGTGGGACAGCATCGAAAAAATGCGCAGCTTTACTGCCGACGGTGGCCGTAAGCTAGGTATTAAGCCAACCATGTTAGTTGTACCAGCAAGCATGGAAAAGCTAGCAACCCGCATGTTAGAGCGTGAGCTTGATTCAAACAGCTCAAACGAACTTAAAGGCCGTGTAGAGCTACTAGTAGCTGATTACCTTTAATAGCTAACCCCATAAAAAACCCTATTAAGTACGGGGCTGCACAGCCCCATACTTTAAACCAGGAGTAATAATGAAATGGCTAAGAACCTTAAGCTCACTGCGCTTGCATCTATCATTGTGCATTGCACGCAGCCTACGGGCTACCGCCGTGGTGGTATTGCACACCCAAGCGGAAAAAACACTATTGCAGCTATCGAGCTTACACAACAGCAGCTTGAAGCAATTGAAAATGATCCACGCTTATCGGTGCAAGTTGTACCGCTCGATGCGAGTACTGCGCAGAACCCACAGCTGGACGCAGATAACATGGGTGCAAATTTAGATGCCCCTAAACTCTACGCTCAAGTTGACACCACCCAAGCACCAATAGAGCTGCAACCTGTTATTGCATTAATGATTGATGCTCAAATGGAGATTAAGCCGGTTGTCGAGCAGGTGGCTTATGAAGCGCCTGGCGAAAACGAAGGTGATGTTATTAAAGTTAAAGTGCCTGCGCTTACCCGTGATTTGGCTTGGCAATGGCTTCAAGAAGCAGCCAAAGCAGACGAGGGCGAGTAAATGGCCTACGCAACAATAGCTGCAATGCAAAAGCGCTTTGGCGAGCGCGAGCTTATTTATTTAAGTGAACGCGAGGACGCCCCAGCCGATGTAATTAATACCGCAGTTATTGATCAGGCCATTACCGATGCAAGCGACATGATCAACGGCTATTTAGCTGGGCGTTATGAATTACCACTTGTAACAGTGCCTAACTTACTTGAGCAATTTTGTTGTGATATTGCCCGCTATAAATTAGGCACTAACGACACTCCAGAACACATAGAAACTCGCTACAAGGACGCAGTAAAGTTTTTAAACTCTGTAGCTAAAGGCGAGTTAAGCATAGGTGTTAACGCACTAGGCGAGGACGCAAAAGTGCAAGACACCGCCACCATACAAAGTGCAGGAACCGTGTTTTCACGTGAAAAGTCAAAGGGGTTTATTTAATGTTTGAAATTACCACCGACTATTTTGCCGCTCAAACCCCACTTAAACAGGCACTTGAACAAGTTCCAGGTATTAAGCGTGTTTACTTAAGCGACGAGTTAGCTGACGTAAAAGAAGACCGACAAACAACCCCCAGCATTCACCTTATGTACTACGGCGATAACTTACCGGAGAGTAAAAACGCCGGTTATTTAATGCAGTTAACTCAAACATGGATTGTTGTACTGGTAGTGCGTAAGCAAGACACAAACGCAGGTGAGCACCTAACAAATATTATTCGTGCTATGGCGGGCAAAGTGCTTAACGGCACTGGGCCGTGGCTTAGAGTAAACACCCCAGCTAAACCCCAATTCACGAAAGGCCATGCGTATTACCCGCTGGCTTTTACTTGTCAAATGAGACTTAAAGGAGCGCTTTAATATGAGCGACGGTATTTTACTAGCGGGCAACATTTTTGTAGACCGCTTAAACGAGCAAGGCGTAAGCACCGGCCAAATCTTTGGCCCAATTAACACCACTAAGCTAGGCATTAAAGCCGAAGCCGATTCGGTTGTACGTACATCAAATAAAAAAGGCAGCAAAGGCCAAGCACTTGATGATGTAAAAATAGGTAAGCCAACGGTTATTACGTGGGAGTTTGACGACCAGCCAGCAGAAATGATTGCACTAGCGCTTATGGGTGATGTAGCTGCGATTAACGATGCAGCCGGTGCATTAACCGATGAAGCTATAACAATGCCTGCTAATCAATCATGGGTTGCAGTACCTGGGCAAAACTTTACAAACGATGTAGTAGTAAAACAAGCCACTGTAACCTTGGCTGTCGGTGTTGATTACGAGTTTAATTTTGCGCTGGGCATGGTACGCGCTATTAAAGGCGGTGCATTGGATGCAGGCGGCAGCATTACCGTAACAGGTAGCTACAACGCTCGCACCGGTAAACGCATTAATGGTGCAACAGTATCGCAAACGCGCTTACGTATTTTTGGCGAGGGCACAAACTTAGCCAATGGTAAGCAAGTTAACTTTGAAATTTACGACACTTCAATGATGCCAACCTCTGAGCTTGATTTAGCAAGCAGTGAGTTTGTAACCGCTGCGCTTGAAGGAACAGCCAAACTGGTAACAGGCAAAAAAGAGCCGTACTACATTGACGAGCTAGACGCTGAATAAACTCTATAAAGCGTATTTATAAAGGGGCGTTCGTCCCTTTATCTCCCCCATTCAAGCACTGTTTAAACTGAGTTAAAACCATGGCAAATAAAACCTTAGAATTAGCCCTACGCATTGTTGCGGAAGCCACAGGCAAGCAAAATATTGAGCAGCTAGTAACAGAGCTTGAAAATATTGAGCAAAGCGCAGATGCAGCTAATCCAGCAGCTAAAAGCCTCAGTGAATCGTTAGACAAAACCGACAACAGTGCAAAACAAACAGGTCAAACAGCAGGCAAACTTGCTAAAGAATTAGACGGGTTAGCTAATCAAGCTGATCTTATTCGTGCGTTTGAACAATCAAAACAAAAATTAGAACAACAAGAAATTGCTACAACCGCTGCGGCGCTCGCCCTTGATAAACTTCAAACCGAAGCTAAAAACACCGATAAGCCTTTTGTGCAGCTTGCACGCTCACTCGATGCCGCAGAAAAAGATTTAACCCAAATGCGCACCGAGCTTACACAGCAAACAAGTAAGCACACGGCACTACAAAATGCCCTTAAAAAGTCAGATGTAGACACCAATAATCTACGCGCTGCCAAGCGCGATTTAGCTGCCCAGTTTGATAAAACAGGCCGCTCTGTTGATAAATTTAGCAATAACTTACGAACAGGAACCACAGCCCAGCGCACCCAAGCACAAAGTTTAGACGGCGTTATAGGTAAAGTAACCGCATTGGCTGCCGCTTATGTTGGCCTTGACCGTGTGGCCCAAGCAGTAACCCAAGTGTTTACCACTGGCGATAAGTTTGAAAAGCTAGGCGTGCAAATGCAGGCGCTAATGGGCGGTATAGCTGGTGGTGAAAAAGCCACCGAGTGGGTAAAAGACTTTACCAAAAATACCCCTTTGCAAATGGGTGAAGTAAGCCAGGCGTTTGTAAAATTGAAAGCCTTTGGCCTTGATCCAATGGATGGCACCATGCAGGCCATTACTGACCAAGCTCTAAAGCTAGGCGGTGGTTTTCAAGAAGTAGAAGGCGTAAGCCTGGCATTAGGCCAAGCCTGGGCAAAACAAAAGTTACAAGGCGAAGAAATACTACAGCTTATTGAACGGGGTATACCTGTTTGGGAGTTATTAGAAAAAAGCACTGGTAAAAACACCGTAGAGTTGCAAAAACTATCAAGTGCAGGCCAATTAGGTCGCGATGTAATAAAAGGTTTAATAGATGAAATGGGCCGCGCGAGTGCTGGCTCAGCCGCAGCGCAAATGGCTCTCTTTAGCGGGCAAGTATCAAACGCTAAAGACAACATGGAGCAGTTTTATAACCTTATAGCGCAAAGTGGTGCTATGGATTGGTTAAAAGCGAATATAACAGTCCTCAATGCTGAGTTTGCAGCTATGGCCGCAGATGGCCGCTTGCAAGAGTGGGCGCAAAAAATCAGTGACACCATTGTAAGCACTGGCGAAGCAATTAAAGGCGCAGCAACAACACTTTACGAATACCGTGAAGAAATAGCCACCGTTGCTAAGGTGTGGCTTGCGCTAAAAGTAGGTAACTATTTTACAAGTGTAATAAGCGGTGCTGCAACGGCCATTGCATCATTAAGAACTTATACCGCAGCCGTTGGCTCTACAACCGTAGCGACCAATGCGGCAGGTATAGCTGCTGCAAAGTGGAGTACAGCACTTAAAACAGTCGCTAAAGCGGGACTGTATACCTGGTTAATTAGCGAATTGATTGAGGTTGGCTTTTTATATAAAGACTTACTAATAGCCGAAGAGGCGCTACGTAAATCACAGCAGCAATCAGCGCAGCAAGCGCAATTACTCACCGGTGAATTAAAATCGTTATCCAGTTCAACCGGCTTAGTTATTACTAACATGGCCGAGCTGGACGCGTTGATAGAGGCGGGCACATTAGTATGGGATGACGTAACCAACCGTTATGTAAATATTGAATACCAGCAACAAAAATTAGCCGAATCCACAGCTAAAACCTTAGCAGCTGAAAAAGAACGCCAGGCATTTTTAAGCCTAACATTACCCGAAGCTGTAAAAACCATAGAGTCGTTACAGCAACAAGCCACTGCACTTGATGGTGTAACCGTAGGCGTAGACGGCTTTTTACAAAGTATAGAGTCGGCTCGTACTGCTATTATTGCCGCCGGTGAACAATACCAGGGCCAATTAGTTGTATTAGATGCACTAAAAGTTAAGTTTACTGAGCATGGCGAATTATTAGAGCGTCAAAAAATATTTGCAGGGGATGTGGGTAAAGCTTACGAGGCGCTGGGCTTAACCTCAGTTAAAGCGCTGGACGATACCGCAAACAAGCTACGTGCAGCTTATGAGTTAATGCAAGAGTCTGAGCAGCCCTTAGCCATACAGCAACAAGCGTATTTAAAGTGGGCCGAAGCCGCAATAAAAGCCGCAGATGCTACCGACCAAACTGTGCCCTCAAGTATTGAAGCCGCTGCTGCTGCGCTTGGGCTTACCGAAGAGCTAGACAAGCTGATAGAAAAGGCCAACGCACTTAAGCCAGTAACAGACACTAACAGCGACGCAGTAAATCGCTTTGCTCGTGAACTTGAACAAACCCGCTCAGCAATTATTACTAATCAGCAAGTAATGGCAAGCAGCACTGCTACCGCTGAGCAAAAAGCCCAAGCCCAAGCGGCACTTACTATTCAGTAACAACGCTTAGCTGATCAAACAAACGATTTAACCCGAGTGCAGCAGTTAGAACTTGCAAGCCTGGGCGAATTACAGCGCCAACAAAGTAATGTAACCGCAGAGCTTGAGCGGTTAAATAGTCGTTATCAATCGGGCGCGTTAACGGCTCAAGAATACAATTATCAAAAAGAGCGTTTAAGCGATGTATTAGCCGTTGTAAATAACTTATTAGGTGACTTTAAAAACGCACAAGATGCCGCAACAACATCAACCAAAGCAAGCACTCAAGCAACTAAAGAACAAGCCAAGGCAAGTGAATCTGCAACTAAAAGCCTACGTGAGCAAATAGGACAATTAGATAATGTATCTCGCTCATACCAAAATGCATCACAAAGCGCTCAAAGTTACTACAGTCAACGAAGCCAAACTTCAGGCGCAAGCGTTAGCCAAGTAGTCGATTACCAAGAAAAGAATGGTCGAAATGCATATGACTTAGATACACCCGAGATTAGAGCCGAACGCAACAAAAGACAAAGAGCCGGTTATGAAACTGGGCATTTGGAGAAGTACCAAAGAAGTGTTGCATCCGCCAAAACGAATGCCGATCTTGATAAAATCTATAAAGAGCTTAACCAGCAACTTAGTCGATTAGGCACTGAAAATAAAAAAATAATTAACGATGCAATTAAAGCACGACGTGAAGCGTTAAAGCCCAGCAATAAAGTAAGTCAATCACAGGCTTACACGCCTAGCTATGCACCCACACAAACTTATACACCAAAAGCACCCACGTATTCGCAAAATAATACAAGCTCTAACGTCGCATCTAATAGCGCTTTAAACAGCTTAGCCTCAGTAGTAAAGGAGCTAACAGCAGCTCTAAAGGCCCAGCCAGTTACGAATACTGGTAACAGTAACGCACTGAAAACAGTGCGTTTAGAGCTTGTTTTGCCAAATAAGCAGCTTATTTATGGTGAATTTGAAGAACGCTTTTTACAAACATTAGAGCAACTGAGTAATACACAATGATAGTAATTAACGCCCAGCAATTAGATAACTTTGTTTGGTTAGACGAACTCGATTACAGCGCCGTTGCTGAGCAGTCAGAACGTGCCCTTAATGGTGCGCAGCACATAGAAAAAACTATTATACCCGCTGGGCGCTCAATCAATTTATACAGTGACTTTGAGGCGGCCAGCGTGTTTAACCCGTTATTTGAACACGCCAGCACAACGCTAACTCAGTTTGAAATAACAATACGCGGCACTGCATTTACTGTGGTGTGGGACCACAGCCAAAAGCCGGTAGAGGGTACACCGCATACGCATTTTTCAGACTCCGCACCTACCTATTTTCAAAACGTAAACCTACGTTTAAAAACTGTTTAAAGGCCCGATAATGCAAAGAACCGATTTAAAAATATTTAAACCACAACGCATAGGCAACGAGCTACACGCAGGCGGCCACCGAACAAGCAATGCGATTGTGAGCGGCAAGCTTAACGATGTGTTTAGCTCAATAAGTGATATTGATCATGCTCGGTCATCATTTGACTTAGTGAAGCTTTACCCAGCGCTAAGCACTGATGATGCAAGCCGACTGCAGGACGCGCACATATTCCTAAGCGACCAGCCAGATGATGCGCTTGTAAATGTATTGCTGGTTGAATCAATTAAGCTGAAAGATACTGACTTAGTCAGTGATATGTTGCCTTTATTGGGCCTTGCTGATACCAAGTTTCACGGCACTAGCACGCTAACTGCGGCAGTAGATAGCGAAGGCCAAGAGATTTCAATTAAGTCAATTACGCGTTCATTAACGCCTAGTGTTAAATCAATAAACACTAAAGTAGGCTTAAAACCCGATGCAGAGCCCGCCTTTAGCACTTACAGAACAAATCGTATTCAGAGTTTTGGTAGCATAACAGAGATTAATATACCTGTTCCGGATATGTTGAATTATGACCCTCATTTTTTTGCTGAATATCAACATACTTATTATGGTGGTCACGGTAGCGCAGAAGGCACTCGCTTAATTACTTTAACTAAAAAATTGAAGCAGTCAGACCTCACGTTTGAAAATGGAATTGTCTCTGCTCAGCTTTCACCGGCTGTGACTAAAGGCCAATATTTTACGCTCAGCTATATGTCTAGCGAAGATATGCGTTTTCATTCTTTTACACAAAACCAAAATATAACACTTGCGGCTAGTGAACATGTTTTAAGAGGTTCTGTAAGGCTTAAAAAAGCGGGACTTGATAATGTTTTTATTGATGATGGAAATGGTAACTTCATTTCTGAAGGTTATGTTTTTGCAAAAATTGATTATGAAACGGGCTTAATTACAGAAATTGATCCAGTTGATTACAATGGCACTGTTGAGAACAACTTAGGTGCAATCATTATAAAAGGTGATCGTGTAATAACTAAAAAGCAATGGCAATTACCAAATTCCAGCTTTGTTAGAGACTCACTTTACATTACGTTTGAAATAGCAACAGGCGCAACATTTAGCGCATCAAGCGATTTGAGTGGTGCAATCACTGGCACCAATATTACAGGCACCGTAAGCGAAACAGGCTATGTTGATGTGGTGTTTTCAGAGGGAATAAAACCCGACTCAATTAGCTACGATTACAATGAGGTTGAAGTAACAACAGTACCATCACCGCAGGGCGAGTTCGACACCTCAACATTGCCTGGTGGTGGCACTGTAAATATATTTCATAATTTCAACCCAATTAGTGTGCAAAACAGAGAGCGTTCAACAGCGTCTACGCTAACCAGTGGGCAAGTTATTAATGCGCTATCTAATGCTGACTTTATTGACATTGTTGACAGTGTAGGTGCTAGCTTGTGGTCTGTAAGTGATGACAATTACAGTTACGATAAAACAACAGGTGAAATAGCAATAAATGCAGGTATAAGCGCATTTTCGGCCCCATTCATTATTACTGCAATCCAGTCAGAGCTTGCGTTAATTAATGGAATTGAAAGTAATAAGCTTAGCTTATTAACACCCCTTAGCCGTGCATACCCAGCTGGCGCAACAGTGAGCAGCGTACAAGTATTAGGTGACTTTCAGGCTCAAACCAAAGATGAGCGCACATTATCCGCTTGGCAAAACAATTTTGGTGATCTTGGTGCCGCCGCCTCAAGCGCTATTAACACGACTCAATACCCGATTGAACTCACAAACATAGGCGCAATAGCTCAACGCTGGGCCATTGTTTTTACCTCAACAACAGCTTACAACGTGATTGGGGAATCAGTCGGCAATATATACAGCGGTGATACGCTAAACGACTGCTCACCTATCAACAGCTTTGCAGGCGCACCGTATTTTATTTTACGTAAAGAAGCGTTTGGCGCGGGATTAAACCCCGGTGAAGCGTTTTTATTTGAAACCCTCGCAGCAAGCAAGCCAATTATGGTTACACGCTCAGTATCACCCGGGCATTCAGAAATAGTGCGCGATAATTCTACTTTATCATTTCGTGGGAATAAGGATTAAATTATGACTCAATCAGTAACAGTTTATCGCTGGGATGACCCCGGCG
>NZ_JACJDN010000460.1:0-3300 GCF_014163565.1 Pseudoalteromonas sp. SR45-5
GTAATAAAAAACTGAGATTTTAGACTAAGTTATAGGTTAATATTAAGTGAAAATTAATTTTGATTATAATAACAACGCTAGGGAGAGGTTCATGCCTTTAATGCGACTGCTCGGCATTTCATTGCTAAGTTTTTTACTCACAGCCTGTGGTGGCGGTGGGTCACTTGAAAAAGACGGCTCTATTAGTGATGGTGATTCCACGACGGAAACATCAACCTATACAATAAGTTTGAAAGGTTATTTGAAAGCGAGTGATACTGAGTCGAATAGTGTTACTGCTGATGCTCCTTTAGAATTAAGAGCTAGTTTAGTTAATGAAGATGGTGATGCAGTGTCTGGCGAGCGTATTACATTCACGTTAGCGGATTCTATTGGTGAGCTAGACCCAGTAGCAGGTACCGCTCTTACTCAATCAGATGGCGTAGCGACTATTGAACTAATAGCAGGTTCAAGTGCAGGTGCAGGTGAAGTTACAGCCACTTTTACGATTGATAGTGTCAGTTACACGGATACATTTGCTTTTGAATCTGATGGTACCGCGTCAACAGAACCTCAGTTAAATATCACAGCTGTAAACAGTTCAGGTGAGAATACTCGTAATGTTGATTATTCAAACCCTCTTACTGTTCAAGTTGAGCTAGAGATTGATGGAGAGCCTGCTGCATTTAAGCTTGTTGAATTCGTACTCACTGGTTTAGGAACAATCAATCCAACTAACGGCACAGCACTAACAAATGCTCAAGGCATTGCAACAATAAGCCTTCTAGCTGGTACAGAAGTTGGTGCAGGTTCTATAGTTGCAACCTACACTGATAATGAAAACATTGTTTACAGCTCTGATGGTTATACATTTACTACCGAAGGTGATGCACCCGTTCAGGGTGAGTCGTTAGACTTTTCTATAGGATTGAGTCTTACATCTTCGACTTCATTGACCGAAATTAGTACCATTAGTGCAGCCGATAGTGGTGTGGTTAAAGCAACTGTTCTTGATGGTGATGGTATTAAAGTAGAGGGGGCCGTTGTTAATTTTTCTTCTACCCTAGGTAATCTTATCCCAAGCATTGGAACAGCATTAACAAACGAAAATGGTATAGCTTCACTTAATTTAACTTCAGGTACTGTCGAAGGTGCTGGTTTAATAACCGCACAGTATGAAGGTGTGGAGAAAACGTTGGGCTTTTACACCCGAGGCGATGCTGTAAACCCAGATCAAAGCACTGCGGATATCAATTTTAAAATTTTGCAAAACTGTCCGGTTGATTTTAAAACAACTAGAGATGCAAGTTTATGTGAAGAGGTAACAAGTATTTCAGGTGATTCTTCAGCTATTTTATTTATTGAAGTGACTAATGAAGACTCTACAACACCACTTACTCAAGCTTTAGTAACCGCTACTACTACTATTGGATCTATTACTCCTTCAACAGGCACTGCAATTACAGATGCAAATGGTATCGCACTACTCGATATTGTTCCTGGGCAAGATGTAGGGGCAGGTGAAATCACCGTGTCTGTACTTGATAGTAACTTGACTAAAGCGTTTCAGATTGCTGCGGTAGATATCGAAATTTCTATTTCGAGCTCTATTGCTGATGATGAGCTATTAGCGGCAGGGGCTACGGCTCTAATTTCTATTGAAATTTCTAAAGATGGTGAGTTATATACAACTCCATTAACGGTTGAATTCTCATCGGGCTGTGTAAGTTCGGGGCAGGCATCAATTGATGAAACAGTGACTAGTATTGGTGGATTTGCACGTTCTACATATCGCCCTTTAACTTGTGTGGGTGGTGATATTATTACAGCAACGGTTATTACTGGTGGAGATACCGTTTCTGCAAATACTACAATTAATGTATCACCTGCAAATATTGGTTTTTTACAGTTTATAGATGTTACAGAGCCTGTAATTGCATTAAAAGGTACTGGTGGTGCTGACCGTACTGAAATTTCAGAAGTGACTTTCAAACTTGTCGATTCAAACGGGAACGATTTAGCGTCAAGAACGGTTAACTTTGAACTTTCAACTGCTGTAGGTGGCATTACATTAGGCACTGCCAGCGCTATTACTAATGCCAGTGGCGAAGTGAAGACATCAGTACTATCGGGTTCGATTGCAACACCTGTACGTGTTATTGCATCAAGTGAAGAAGAGGTAGAAGGTAATACAGTTGTTGTAACAGCCCCTTCAGATATTCTTGTTGTTAGTACAGGTATAGCTGATCAAAATAGTTTTTCGCTATCGCGTTCTATTTTCAATCCCCATGCATTAAATGTTGATGGTAATACAGTAGCGGTTAACGCACGTTTAGCCGATCACTTTAATAATCCTGTTCCAGATGGTACGGCCGTTACTTTTATTACAGAAGGTGGAGTTATAGAGCCAAGTTGTACTACAACGAATGGAGCATGTAGCGTTACTTGGACAAGTAGCAACCCGCGTCCTTTTACTGATTCAATGTACGAAAATACAATTGCTCAAAAGTGTGATGGTGGATTACCGTGCCCATTAGGTATTTTAAATAATGATCTTACAATAGATTTACCACTTGGTGGACGAGCAACCGTTCATGCATATGCTATTGGTGAAGAGACTTTTTCAGACTTAAATGGTAATGGTTACTTTGATAGCGAAGACTTCTTTGATGATTTATTTGATATCCCAGAAGCTTTTATTGATAACAATGAAGATGGTACTTTTGGCGGCAAAGATTGTAGTGATGGAACAGACCCATGTTCTCGTGACAATTCAACAGGTGATGAGTTTGAAGAGTTCGTAGATTTTGATGGTAATGGTTCTTGGACTACCCAAAACGGTTTATACAATGGTTTACTATGTCGTGAAGAAGACGAAACCGCAGGCCTATGTAGCCGTCAATTGGTTAATGTATTTCAAAACCAAGAGATTGTTATGTCGGGTGATGCGGCATTCTTTAGATTAGTAACCTATGCTGATGATTGCTCTGCTATTGCAGGCGTAACAGCATCTGAGGTGCATATAAACAGTGATCCAGCGAGCCCATTAGTACGTCGCTCACAAGCTGATCCAACAAGCCGACAGATGTGTCAAGTCAGTGAAATAGATTTAACCCAGACTCCAACAGGGACTAGTAGTGTCAGTCTGATTATGTATATTGCAGATATGTATAATAATCCTATGCCTGCAGGTACTGAGGTATCTATTAGTACTGATAACGGTGAAATTACTGGCGAAACTAGTTATGTATTTCCTAATACTACGAGCTTTGTTCCAGTAGGTGTTTCTTTTGGTATTAAACGGGAACCTTTGACAGGTGG
>NZ_JACJDN010000461.1:0-3296 GCF_014163565.1 Pseudoalteromonas sp. SR45-5
GTTTTATGCTATTTAATTACTTTAATGGCTTAACATCCCCGATTATTGCTGCTCATTAGTATAGTTATGAAAGTTCATGTCCTTTTTTGTACATTAATAGTGAATTTTTATTTAAAGCGGTGTCCGATGCGGACATAAAAACTGTCCGCGGACATCATTTTAAAGAACAAAAAATAAAAAGCACTTTAATATCAATGCGATATTAGTTGGCATATTAATCGTATAGCTTTACATATAATCGCTAATTGGAATTACCATGTTTACTCTAAGCTTATTTTTGCTCTCTCCTATTGCCGCCATTTGCACCGCAGCTTTATTACTGCTGTGCGAAAAATACATAAAAGCAATGTAGGGGGGGATTAAATGATTAAAGATACCAGCGCACAAGACGTACAAGTAAAGGCACCTATAAGCTATAAAAAATACGCGATCATCACTGCGGTTATTTTCATTGCAGCCTCTACAATTGCATATATTTTTTTAACGAGTCATAGCGCTAAAAGCTCTATTAGCCGCTCAAAAGTACAGGTTGCCAAAGTACATGTTAAAGCGCTCATTCGAGACATTGCCGCCAGTGGTAAAATTGTTGCTGCTAATGCTCCTAAAATCTACAGCCCAGAACGTGGTTTTATAGATTTAAAAGTAAAGGCCGGCGATACAGTAAAGCAAGGGGACACACTTGCCCTGCTGCAAAGCCCTGAGTTAACTAATGAATTAAAGCAACAGGAGTCTGTACTTAAAAGACTACAAGGCGAGCAGCAAAGGCAGAATTTGCAAGCAAGACGCCAAACACTCACTTTAAATAAAACACTCGATATGGCACAAGTTGAGCTTAACGCCGCTGAGCGCGAAAATCGCCGGGCGCAGTTATCAATTCAAAAGCACTTAATTAGCCAAATTGATCTTGAAAAAGCAGTAGATGATTTATCCCGAGCTAAGCTTTCGTATAAACATGCACAACAAGAGGTATTGCTTGCCAAAGACACGCTCGCCTTTGAACTACAAGCTGCTAAAAGTGATGTGACCCGCCAAAAACTTATCGTTGATGATTTAATCAGAAAAGTAAGCAACCTATCTATTAAGGCTTCCGTTACAGGGATCGTGGGTAACCTATTAGTGCAACAAAAAGCCGCAGTGACGCAAAGCCAACCTCTTATGACTCTCGTCGACTTAAGTAATTTCGAAGCGGAACTTCAAGTACCTGAAAGTTACGCCAACGAATTAGGACTCGGTATGGAAGTAGAGCTTAAGTTAGGCAATGAAACAGTGATGGGGAATTTATCCGCCATATCACCAGAAGTTAATAATCGTGAAGTAACAGCACGCGTCCGATTTAAAGGTGTTACTAACAACATCCGTCAAAACCAACGCTTAACTGCACGTATTTTACTCGACAACCGAGAAGGTGTAATGCAGGTGAAACGCGGCGCTTTTATGCAGCAAGGCGGAATTTTTGCTTATAAGGTAGAAGGCAATATTGCAAAGCGTATACCTATTACAATCGGCGCCACCAGCATTAATGCGGTTGAACTTTTGAGCGGGCTAAAAGAAAACGATGAAATTATTATTTCAAGCTACAGCGACTTTAAGCAAGCCGATACGATTTTATTAAATTAAACAGACGTTCTCAACCAACGCTAAAAATAATTAGGAACAACCATGTTACAAATGAACAATGTAAGTAAAGTATACCAAACAGAAATGGTACAAACCCATGCGCTTCGAGACTTTAACCTGCAAGTAAACGAAGGCGAATTTATTGCTGTTACAGGTCCTAGCGGCTCAGGAAAAACAACCTTTTTAAATATTGCAGGTATGCTCGAGCCTTTTAACGAAGGTGAATACCTGTTGGATGGTGTTAATGTTGGCAGCCTAAACGATAACCAACGTGCGGATTTACGAAATCAAAAAATTGGCTTTATATTCCAAGGCTTTAATTTAATCCCCGATTTAAATTTATATGAAAACATAGAAGTTCCTCTTCGCTATAGAGGGATTAAAGCAAATGAGCGAAAACGTCGAATTGAGCAATGCCTTGAACAAGTTGGTTTAGCATCTCGCGCTAAACACTTACCTCAGCAACTCTCCGGTGGCCAGCAACAACGTGTGGCAATAGCTCGTGCGCTTGCTGGTGAACCTCGTTTTTTACTTGCCGATGAGCCAACAGGTAACCTTGACAGCTTAATGGCTCGCCAAGTTATGGAGTTACTTGAGCAAATAAATCGCGACGGTGCCACTATAATAATGGTAACGCATGATAGCGAATTAGCCCGCCGTGCTCCGCGTAATATTCAAGTAGTTGATGGGCAACTTGCCGACTTTACACTTTATCAAGGCGCGCAAACTATAAAAACAGCATCGGGGGTTTAACTAATGTTTATTCATTATTTAGATTTAAGTTGGCGCAGCTTCAAGCGCACCCCATTGGTTAGCTTTTTAATGGTACTTGCCATTGCGATAGGTATAGGCATAACAATGACCAGCCTTAGTGTTTATCACATGATGTCGGCCGATCCTATACCAGAAAAAAGCAGCCAACTTTACAGTGTGCAATTACAAACAATGGACGATGGTAGTACGTGGTGGACAGAAGATAACATGCCACTGCAACTGACCTATCAAGATGCTGAGAACTTATTAAACGCACCCACGCCAGAGAAAAAAGTGGCTATGATGCGTACCGGTTTCTCAGTTTATCTAGACTCCGACAAAATAAAACCTTTTATAGGTAATGCTCGCATGACAACGCATGACTTTTTTAGCATGTTTAATTTGTCATTTTTATACGGAGGGGCTTGGAGCAAAGAGCAAGAAGACTCTGCCGCACCTGTGGTTGTTATTACCCAAGAGATAAACGATAAACTATTTGCAGGAAAAAACTCCGTCGGAGAACTGATTTACTTAGATGATGCAAGCTATCAAGTAGTTGGTGTTATTAATCATTGGCCTCTCAATATTAAGTATTATGATTTAAATAACGGTGCATTTAATCAAGTAGAAGAGTTATTTATGCCCTTTAGCTTAATAAAGACAAAAGAACTCGTAAGTTGGGGCAATAGCAATGGATGGAAACACGAAAACACACCAACCTTTGCAGATAAACTGCAATCTGAGCAAGTATGGATCCAGTTTTGGGCAGAGCTAAATACGCTTGAACAAAAACAAGCCTATCAAAATTACTTATTAGCCTATATGCAAGAACAACAAAAACATGGTCGATTTAATCGTAAAGAACTTGAGTATAAACTTCGCGATGTAAACCAATGGATGCAATACAACAACGTCGTCACCGAAGA
>NZ_JACJDN010000462.1:0-3293 GCF_014163565.1 Pseudoalteromonas sp. SR45-5
CCAGCACTAAGCTATTGTTTAAGGAAAAATAATATGAGCACTGTAAATGAGTTAATACTCAAAGCAAGCCGTTTAAAAGACGGTGACCCAATAAAAATAAAGCTTGGGGAACAAGCTATTTTATTAGCCGATCAAAGTAATGATATTAATTTAAAATATAGAAGCCGAGTTAGTTTAATTGAAGACGCCGCATTTGCGGGGCAACCAGAAAAAGCACTCGTTAATTTTGGTTGGTGTATTGCGCAATGCGAAAAATATCCAGAGCAATTTCCTTTAACCAATATGCTGTGGAAATATAAATATGTAATAGATTGTGCTATTGGTTTTCATTCTATAAGCCGGGCTAAGTTAGAGCAGTTAATAGATAATATGAAGCAACATTACGCT
The DNA here is from genome assembly GCF_014163565.1 of Pseudoalteromonas sp. SR45-5. Taxonomy (NCBI): domain Bacteria; kingdom Pseudomonadati; phylum Pseudomonadota; class Gammaproteobacteria; order Alteromonadales; family Pseudoalteromonadaceae; genus Pseudoalteromonas; species Pseudoalteromonas sp. SR45-5. The sequence continues at coordinate 388 of NZ_JACJDN010000462.1, forward strand.
CAAGCAGGTTTTAGCTTAAGGCCAGTACATTACATGCAAGCCCAACTTTATTTAAGCATGGGTGAACTGGATAAGAGCCTTGAGCAACTGCAAATTAGTCAAGGTTTAGAAAATGACCGTTTTGCAGATTGTGCAGCATGTGAAGTTCATTTTATGGTCGTGCTACTTACCGCGTTAAGTAGGTATTCTGAGGCATTAAATACCGCATTACCTTTAATTCAAGGTAACCAAAGCTGTGCCGAAGTACCTCATTTAACCTTGCCAGAATTACTTATTACCGCAAGCCAACTGGGTAAAGATGATTTAGGGCAAATGCTACTTACTTCTGGCTATCAACTTATTCGTGACAATCCAAATTTTTTACATCAGGTCGGCTTACAAATACAGTATTGTGCTATTCATAATTTAATTGAAACCGGCACAGACAGAATACAAAACCATTATGATTGGCTTTCCAAAAATATAGATCAGCGAGGTCACTACCAATATTACTTAGGTATTTCTATGTTGTTAAAATCAATACTAAACAATGGTAAAACATCAATACTCTTAACAATGCCTAAAAGCTTTGAACTATATAATGAAAATGATAGGTACAATCTTACAACCTTATTCGATTATTTTTATAATAAGGCTTCGCAGATTGCCCAGGCTTTTGATGAGCGAAATGGGAATGATTTTTATCAATCTCAAATTGCACATAAATTAGAAATGATTAAATTATAACTCTATGACTAAAAGGCCAGCTTATGTAGCTAGCCAACTGGTTGGGTTTACTTCTATAAAGCCAGTCTGTAGTTAATTAAGGATTTGGGATGTTCGATACAATTGACGATATATACATTCATATAGGACAAGCAATGTTTAATGCTCTGCCTGAACAATGGGAAAAGGCTTGGTTTGAAGTTTTATTATTAAATCCTGATGGAGCAATTCAATCTAATCAGGAATACATTTTAAATAACAAAAAATTCAATTTTGACACAAATATCATAAATGGAGTTGCTAAAAATGCAAAATGTGGAAAAGCTTTCCGTGCGCTTTATCACCTTATGCAAAAAAATGAAAATGATGTCCCTTGGAACAAAGCGCGTGTTGAAATTACTTCAGAAGGTGATTTTACAATTGATTTTAAATACGACGAAGACTTTGCTTATTTAAATTCATTAGATCCAGATAAAGATAAGTATCCTAACTCGGATGAAATTTAGCAATAGAAACATGGGACGGTTTACCCGGAAGTTACCCTAAGTATTGGGCTAAAACACGATAGAGCTAGCAAATGCTGAAATGTTAACGAGAGCAGATAATAAGGATTAAGGGCAAGCTCGTAAAGTCAGCGAGTTTGAAAGAGAAATATTAGCAAAATACGCTGATGATGAGACTAAATCAAAGTCATTATGCCCAACCTTCATTGTTGAGGGGAGCAACTCAAACTGGACAGCGCTTATTGGGTAATGTGGGTTTATTTACACATGACAATCAATGCCAATATAATAAGTAGTCTTATAAATCGTGGCTTTAAAAATAAAAAGCGATGTAATAATTGTCAGAATAAAAGGTATTAATATGAAGATAGGGATTGATCTGGGAACGACACACAGTTTAATTGGTGTATGGCAAGATGATGGCATTAAACTAATTACTGATTTAGAAGGCAATGTTCTGGTGCCATCTATTGTGAGCTTTACAGGTGATTATGTTTTAGTGGGTCAAGCTGCTCGCGACCGCTTAGCGACTCACCCTGAGTTGACAGTGTCTGAATTCAAGCGTTTTATGGGAACGGACAAAGTTTACCAACTAGAAGAGCAATCTTATACACCAATAGAGCTGTCGGCTATTTTACTTAAGCATCTTAAAGAGCAAGCTGAAGCATATTTACAACAACCTATTACTGAAGCTGTTATTTCGGTACCAGCGTATTTTAATAATAAACAACGACAAGCAACACAGCAGGCAGCTTCACTTGCTGGTTTGACGGTCGAGCGCTTAATTAACGAGCCAACCGCCGCAGCGCTTGCATACGGACTAGACAACAAAGATTCAGATAACACTTATTTAGTGCTTGATCTCGGGGGGGGAACGTTTGATGTATCTGTTATTGAAGTGTTTAATGACATTTTTGAGATTCACGCTTCTGGTGGTGATAACTACCTCGGTGGGAACGACTTTACTCAAGCAATCGTAGACGATTTATATAAAAAACACAGTATTAAACCAAACTGTTTAACTAATGGCGATGAGAGAAATATTTGGTCTTTATGCGATCAATTAAAATGTCAGCTAACCAGCGAAGGCTCTGGCTACTTTGACTTTGAATATGAAGGAAATATTTTAACTTATACTCTTGATGAAAACGATTTCAAGCATATTTGTAATGATTTAATTGAGCGTGTTAAGTTTCCTATTCATAGAGCAATGACGGATGCACAATTATCGATAGATGATATAGATGGCTTGGTTTTTGTGGGTGGTGCCACCCGAATGCCAATTTTTCGCCAGCAAATTAATCATGCGTTTTCGCGCATTACACAAATTCAATATAATCCAGACCACGCTATTGCTATTGGTGCAGCTATTCAAGCAAGTATGAATGCGCGAAATAATCAGTTCAAAGATGTAATTATGACGGATGTTTGCCCTTTTACACTGGGCGTTGAGATATCAAACGAGCATAACCAACCTGAATTTTTACCAATCATAGAGCGTAACTCTACAATCCCCGTTAGTGAAACTCGCTCTTTATTTTCCAAACATCCGAGTCAAGAAAGCGTCTTGATTAATATTTACCAAGGTGAAAATTACTTACCTAAAGATAATGTGTTAATGGGAGCATTAGACATTACACTTGAACCTTTAAACAAAATTCAGTCTTTTTATATAACTTATACTTATGATCTCAATGG
>NZ_JACJDN010000463.1:0-3291 GCF_014163565.1 Pseudoalteromonas sp. SR45-5
CTGAGTTAAATTTAATTATTTAGAGTTTTAGTTTAGCAAAGACGTGGAAAAATGAAGGAAAAAAACTAAATTAATTCTTATATTTATTCGAAAGTTAGCTTGAGCACGTTTGTGCTCAATCATTTTACAAGTTTAAATTAGCTGCTATATACAGCAAATTTATTGTTCTTAAATACAGTTTGATAGCTTTCAAACTGAGTTTCTAAAATAGGCGGGTACTTTAAAAAGCTGTTAGCAACAATATTTAGCTTCCCTAATTTAGTTAAATGCTGTTTTGCATTAGCTAAAAATGTTTCTGCTACTGTGTAGTCGGTTGCAATACCAGTATGAAAAGGTGGATTGCTAATAATTAAATCAAACTTGCCATTAATGCTTTTAAGGCCGTCACTTAATATAGCCTCACCATTGATGTTGTTAAGCTTTAGGGTTTGCTGTGTTGCATAAGTTGCCAGCGCACTTACATCACTACACACAAACTCAAGTGCTGGATTATGAAGCCCTAAAAAAGTTGCTATTAAACCTGCGCCACAACCAAAGTCGAGAACTTTGCCTTGCTTAATTGTCGGTGCGTTTTCCAGTAGAACTTTCGTTCCTATATCTAAGCTACCGTGATTAAACACTCCAGGAACACTAATAGCTGTAAATTCAGTGTCGGCAACATTAACAACAAACTTTTTATGGTAAGTCGTAATATCAAAGTGAGGGTGCTTAGAAATTTCAGCAAATGAGTAAAGAACGCAGTGCTTAGCTGAATCAATCTTGTTACTAAACTCAGCTTTACCAGCTAATTGCTTTTCAATTGACTTAACACCACTTTTGTTTTCACCTACTACTAATAGTTCGGCATCATCAGTAATAGCAGACCGAATATTATCAAGTGCCATTAATAACTCTGGTTTTGATTTAGGGTAGTAAAGAATAACTAAATCGTAGTCGTTACCAGGTATTGTGTGGCTTACATGAACATCAACATCTTTGGTGTTCTTAGCAAACTCTCCGTTAGCATGGTTGTAGCTAAACGCAGTTACTTTGCTTTGCGGATTAAGTTTTTTAAGCTCTGTTAAAAAGCCATCTTGAACAAAGTTGACCACCAAGATAGATTTGCCCGTTAGTGCCTCGCTATTACGAAGTAACAGTAAACTTGGGTTGGTTAGTACGCTCATAAATGGCTTTGCCTTACAGTATATTTAGTTTTATAAAAGTAAAAGTGAGTAATTAAATTTAATTATTCTGTGCGCTCAAACATTAAATCCCACACGCCATGACCTAGGCGATGTCCGCGTTGCTCAAACTTAGTAAGCGGGCGCAAATCTGGACGAGGAACATAATCATTTGTTTCTGATTGGTTTTTAAAACCAGGAGCTACATTCATTACTTCGAGCATGTGCTCTGCGTAGTTTTCCCAGTCTGTTGCCATATGAAAAACGCCACCCATTTTAAGTTGGGCTCTTAGCTTTTCAACAAACTCAGTTTGTACAATACGGCGTTTGTGGTGACGCTTTTTATGCCAAGGGTCAGGGAAAAATAGTTGTAGTGTTGTTAAGCTTTCATTAGGTATGCAATCTGCAAGTACTTCAACTGCATCGTGTTCAAAAATACGTAAGTTGGTAATGCCTGCTTCATCGGCATCCATTAAACAAGCACCAACGCCTGGGCGGTGTACTTCAATACCGATAAAGTTTAGGTGAGGGGCATTTGTTGCCATTTCGACAAGCGACTTACCCATACCAAAACCAATTTCTACTACTACATCGTTGTTGTTACCAAAAACTTCGCTTAAATCAAGCATACCGTTTTTATGCTCTAGGCCCATTGTTGGCCAGCATTTTTCGATTGCAGCGGCTTGGCCTTTGGTTAATCGACCTTCGCGTTTTACAAAACTGCGAATGGTGCGGATGTATTTACCTTCTTGCTTAGCTTGCTCAAGGTTAGTGTTGCTTGATTCACTCATATTATTGGCCTGACAAAAACAATGTGTTTAAAAATGGTTGCATATTATCCCTGACCGAGGCCGCAATCACAAGTATTAGCTGGTTTTACACCCCGTATAGCTTGATCTTTTTGTTAACTGCAATAGACTGAGCCGCCATTGGGCATCAGTAAAAGTTAAAAATGTTGGATTTAAATAAAGAACAGTCACACTGCTTTTCTAATCAAGTTGTTGATTGGTATCACCTTCATGGGCGTAAAACACTCCCGTGGCAGCTAGGTAAAACACCTTATAAAGTGTGGGTGTCTGAAGTAATGCTGCAGCAAACCCAAGTTATTACTGTTATTCCATACTTTGAAAAGTTTATGCAAAGCTTTCCAGATATTATCGCTTTAGCTGATGCGGATGAAGACTTAGTACTGCATCACTGGACCGGCTTAGGGTATTACGCTCGTGCGCGTAACTTACACAAAACAGCTAAAATAGTGCGTGACAAATACCAAGGTGAGTTTCCGAAAACACTTGAGGAAGTAATGGATTTACCTGGAATAGGGCGCTCTACTGCAGGGGCTGTTTTATCATTGTCGCTTGGACAGCATCACCCTATTTTAGATGGGAACGTGAAGCGAGTTTTAGCGCGCTATTTTATGATTGAGGGCTGGTACGGCGTTAAAAAAGTCGAAAACCAGCTTTGGCATTTATCAGAGCAGTTAACGCCTAAAGATAATGTTACTGAGTTTAATCAAGCTATGATGGATTTAGGGTCTAGCGTTTGCTCACGCAGCCGGTTTGATTGCGAGGCTTGCCCATTAAACTCAGGCTGTGGTGCTTTTAATACAGGTAAAGTAAAAGAGTTTCCACATTCAAAACCTAAAAAAGCAGTTCCTAAAAAGAGTTGTCATCAGTTAATTATTCAGTGTGGTGATAAAGTGCTTATGGAAAAACGTCCTAACAGCGGTATTTGGGGCGGATTGTTTGGCTTTTTTGAATTTAATGAGTACGAAGAGCTTCAAATGTTTTTAGCTCAGCAAGGCCTAGAGGCTAGTTTAGTAGAACTTGAAGCGTTTATTCATGTGTTTTCACATTTTGAGCTGAGGATTAACCCGCATGTGCTCAATGTTAAGAAAACTCCTGATGTGGTAAACGATAAGCAATTAATCTGGTATCCGCTTGATCAATCAATAGAGGTTGGCCTAGCAGCACCAACTAAAAAGTTGGTTAAACAAATTACAGCAATAGTATAGAATAGCCCCATATTTAGCGTTAGAGAGAATCAATCATGGCACGTACAGTATTTTGTCAAAAGTTACAAAAAGAAGCCGAAGGGCTTGGCTTTCAGTTATACCCTGGTGAAATTGGTG
>NZ_JACJDN010000464.1:0-3289 GCF_014163565.1 Pseudoalteromonas sp. SR45-5
TGTTACTTGGGCATTTAAAAAGTCAATATAATGTACCGTGCGATGTATACGGTGCTGACAGGTTAACTGCTGAGGTATTAAAACAAAGCGCAGAGCAATTTCATTTAATTGATAATACTTTGCTACTTTAACAGTAAAAAATAGTTAAAAAAGTGCAAGCTAAGTGCCTGCAACATGAGAGATTTTAATACAAAGCCGTAATAGATGAATTAAGCCTTATATAGGCTTTTTTTATTACTGTAATCAATTGGGTTTGCTAAATGATTATGGTAATTTTAAAGCATAACGAGTTACCAAGGACTTACATGCTTCATTACAGCAACATGCCACTAGATAGAGGCTCAAATTTTCGTAAAGACCCATCGTGGCTTAAAGCGCAAATGTCGGCGCAAAGTAAATGGGTTTTAGTTAAAAATAATCAAACCCTATTTATTAAAGATACCCCTAAAGTAAGCTATTTAACGTATCAACAAGTGGCACATTTAGATTTAACGAGTGCTATTTTTGTTGGTTTAAACAATGCTAAACATGGTGTGTTTGCATTGGATGTTTCTGATCTGGATGAAAGCGTACTTTCGCCTTTAATAGAGGGCGCTCAGTTTTTTGATATTCGCCAATATGGGCCTCAAGTAACCATTAAATATGCCTCAATAGCAGCCCTTGCGAGAGGGCTATGTTATTGGCATGCCACGCACCGTTTTTGTGGGCGCTGCGGTAGTAAAAACCGTTCAGTGGAAGCCGGGCATTCTCGTGTATGTGAAAACGAAAACTGTAAGCATCCTACATTCCCGCGTACCGATCCTGCGGTAATTATGGTCGTTACTAAAGTCTTTGCTGACGGAGTAGAACGCTGTTTATTAGGTCGCCAAGCTGCGTGGCCCACTGGTATGTATTCATCGCTTGCTGGATTTGTAGACCCAGGGGAGACACTAGAACAAGCTGTTGCGCGTGAAGTTAAAGAAGAGGCAGGCATAGAAGTTGATAACGTACGTTATGTTGCATCTCAGCCATGGCCGTTCCCATCGTCAATTATGCTTGGCTTTTTTGCACAGGCGACATCTGAGCAAATTAACGTAGATAAAGAAGAGCTAGACGATGCAAAATGGTTTAGTCGTGAAGACTTAGAGCAATTTGGTAATTGGCACGAAGAAGGCGAGCATTTAAAGCTGCCTAGAACCGATTCTATCTCTCGTTATTTAATTGAGCATTGGCGCACAAACCCTTAAGGATTAACAATGTCGAGTAAAAGTAATAAAAACACTCAGCTGGTATCATCAGGGCGAAAAAAAGCCTATACACATGGCGTAGTAAACCCTGTTGTACAGCGTGCATCTACCATTGTATTTGATACTGTAGCCGATTTAAAAGAAGCAGCTAAAATCCGTGGCGATAAAACGTTATTTTATGGGCGCCGAGGAACAACAACACACTTTGCGCTGCAAGAAGCGATTACAGAACTTGAAGGCGGCGAAGGGTGTGCATTGTACCCTTGTGGCGCTGCGGCGATCAGCCAAGTATTTTTATCGTTTTTAAAAACCGGTGATCATATTTTAATGGTTGATAACGTGTACGAACCAACTCGTGATTTTTGCGATAAAATTTTAGTGGGGCTGGGCATTACAACAACCTATTACCCGCCAACCATTGGCGCAGGTATTAAAGATTACATTCAGCCAAATACTAAAGTGTTGTTTTTAGAATCTCCAGGCTCTATTACGATGGAAGTGCAAGATGTGCCCGCTATGGTAAAAGTAGCCAATGAGCACAACGTAATGACCATGCTTGATAATACCTACGGTAACGGTCTGCATTATCGCCCGTTAGAGCACGGAGTTGATATTAGTATTCAAGCTGCAACAAAGTATATTGTTGGCCATTCAGACGTGATGATGGGGGTGGCTGTTGCTAATAAAAAGTATTGGCCAACCTTGCGAGAAAACTCATACTTACTAGGGCAATGTACCAGTGCCGATGATGCGTATTTAGCGCTTAGAGGCCTGCGTACAATGGGTGTGCGTTTAAATCAACATGAAAAAGCAGCAATAGAAGTAGCTAAATGGCTTGAGCAACATGAGCTTGTTGATCATATTCGACACCCTGCATTTGAAAGCTGCCCAGGGCATGAGTTCTTTAAACGTGACTTTGATGGCAGTAATGGGTTGTTTTCATTTGTGATGAAAACCGGTAATCAAAAAGCGATTGATGCATTTTTAGATAGCCTTGAGCATATTAAAATGGGCTTTTCATGGGGCGGTTTTGAAAGTTTAGTAACGGCTAATTTAACTATGAAAGGGCTGCGTTCAAATACAGGCTGGGATTTAGGCCCGGTTATTCGTCTGCATATTGGCCTTGAAGATGTTGAAGATTTAATTAGCGATTTAAGCCAAGCACTTGAGGTTTATAAGCAGTATTTATAATTTATATCGCAATTTATGTTGTTACATTTAAATGTATTGTTACAAAGCTCACCATAGGTGGGCTTTTTTTTGCTGGTAATTCAAGGTGTTTACACTTAGTGTGGATAAATACACAGAAAATAAAAAGTCATTAAGGATAGTCAATGGCAACACCATTACCGATAAACGTAGGGCGATTAACGCAAATAGCGGGATTTGAGCTTGTAAGTATGTTTTTAACTAAACGTGGACTTATTGCATTAGCTGCCTTTGCATTGGTGTGGCTAATAATACTGCGCTACCCAATAGGGCAGGCAGTAGGCATTGTAAGTGCGCCCGATTTTGAGCAAATAGCCCGTGATATATCAGGTTCTATTGGTTTAAGTAAATTATTGGATTGGCCTGAGGCCGAATTTGCTATGTATTGGTTAATAGCCCTTTATAGCTTTCCCGTTTTTGGTTTATTTATTTGTAGCGACCAAACGGTAGGCGATAGAGAGCGTGGCACACTAAGGTTTTTATCACTGCGCTCCACTCGCTTTGAAATACTGTTTGGCCGTTTTCTAGGGCAGCTAGGAGTATTAGCATGTTTGGTGGGTATAACGCTTGTGGCTACACTCGCGGTATTGGGTTTTAGAGATCCAAGTTTACTGGCTGGTGGTTTTGCCCGTGCACTTTCTATATTTTTAATATTGGTTGTTACTTTATGCCCATTTGTAGCACTTATGACGTTAATAAATACCTTTGCTCGCTCATCGCGTTTATCTATTGTATTGGCAATTTTATATTTTGCAGCAGGCGGTATTGTAGTTGGTATATTGCAATGGCAAATACCTGCATTAGGCTTGCTTGATTATTTATTTCCGGGTGTGCAAATAGAGCTATTAGCGGGG
>NZ_JACJDN010000465.1:0-3285 GCF_014163565.1 Pseudoalteromonas sp. SR45-5
GCAAAACACTACATGCAAAAACGCGCTCGAATTTAACGGATAGCCTATCACCTGCGAATGATAGCCTACTCCTATATATCCCCACTAATATATCGCTTTTTTCTTCCTTACTTAGGCGTTTATTGCTAACCTCGCGTTAACGTTTTTACTTAAACAAATTTTTGCTAACGGAATAATTATGCTCAAAAAAATATCACTGTTTATCGGGATGGCAATCAGTGCAAATGCTGTTGCTAAAGGTGGCGTATCACCCTACTTACCTTTAAATCAAGCCCCAGAACTTGAGCACTTAGTACAACAACTTTTAGCTGTAAGTAAAAACACACACATTATGAGTAAACCTTATAAATCTCACGATATTTATCGAATATTACAAACCATAAGGTATGACTACCCTGAGCTTTATCACACACTTACTTATCAAATTAATCCTTATATACAATCAAGCGCAACCACTCTTGCTAAAGTAACTTTATCAGCAGGCACGAATGAAAAGAACATACCAAATCAACGCGGCCAAACAACAAAAACAAACCTAATAGTTGAAGGTGGTGCTTATTCTAATTTTGGTGATTACTTCGGTATGAGTGCTGTGGGTATAGCCAACGAGGATGAAATATTACTAACGCAAAGTATCATGTACTTAGGCTTCAAATATGCACAACTTGATATCGGTTATAGAGAGCATTGGTATTCACCTTTTAACAACAGCGCAATGTTACTCAGCACACAAGCCGAAACAACTCCATCTATATCCATAAGTAATGTAACCCCCATAACTAGCTTTAATATTCGATACGATATGTTTATTACTCAACTCTCTGAGCAAAGAGGTATCTTAAAAAACAAAAGAGTCGAAAACGCAGAAGATCGAGAGTATGAACCCGGAAAACCTTACTTATTCGGCCTACATACTAGCTTAGCAATAACTGACAATCTGACTGTCAGTTTAAGCCGTCTCATGCAGTTCGGTGGGGGACCAAGAGATGTATCATTAAAAGATTTTGCTGAAGGTTTTTTTAGCCCCGGAAGCAAAGATAATGTTGGCGAAGATGACACAAACGACGTTAACTTTGAATTAGGTGATCAGCTAGGTGCTATTGCTTTTGAGTATTCGAACACACTCTATGATACACCTTATGAACTATATGCAGAAATAGCATTAGAAGACACCCTTGGAGGGGATCGTAATAATGCATATAGCTTTGGTTTATTTCTTCCATTTATCAGCGACAAACACAGCTTACGCATCGAACACAGTAACTGGCAAGAGCTTTGGTATGCCAATGGTATATATCTAGATGGAAATAGAAATAACGGCAATGTAATTGGCCACTGGGCTGGTGATGAGCATATCTACGACGACTATGTTGCTGCTAAGGCCGTTAGCTTAAATTGGAACTGGCAATTGAATCGAAAAGAGAGCCTGCAAACTACATTCAGCAGTTTAAAAAACAAAAGTGATGTTTATACGACCAGCTATGAGTTACAAATAACTTATAATAGAAAGCTTCCTAGAGCAGCTTGGGGAGTTAAAAGCTGGGGTGTAGATTTTTATGGCGGTGAGGATGTATACGGTGACTCATTTGCTAAATTAGGTGTTACGGCCAATTTTAATTAGTAATAGCTGTTTTGTGCTTACATTTAAATTATATCAATTCGCTTAATTAGGTGATCTATTTTGAGGTAATAAAATCGTGTTGGTAACAAGACAAAAATTTCGTTATTTATTTGTTATATATCGGAATTTTTAACACAGTTAGCGTCAGATTTAACCCCTCAAATTTATTAAGTATTATTGTTATTAAGCCAAATAAAATGTATAGCACTTAATGCTATAGACCTTCACACTATATAGATATAAAAAACCCCGTGATTACCACGGGGTTACATACGTATTAAACAATAAGAAGCTAATAGCTTGTTAGTAGTTTAATCACTACCAAATAAATCGCGTGTATAAACTTTGTCAGCAATATCACTGAGCTCTTCAACCATACGGTTAGATACAACAACGTCAGATATTTGCTTGAATTCATTTAAGTCTTTAATTACGCGAGAGTGATAAAACTCATTTTCTTCAAGTACTGGCTCGTAAACTACTACCTCAATACCTTTAGCTTTAATGCGCTTCATAATACCTTGAATAGCAGAAGCTCTAAAGTTATCAGACCCTGTTTTCATTACTAAACGATACACGCCAACCACTTTAGGGCTACGCTTAATTATTGAGTCCGCAATAAAGTCTTTACGTGTCGTATTAGCATCAACAATCGCACCAATAATGTTGTTTGGTACATTTGCATAATTTGCACGTAATTGCTTAGTATCTTTTGGTAAGCAGTAACCGCCATATCCAAACGATGGATTATTGTAATGATCACCAATACGTGGGTCTAAACTAACACCCTGTATAATTTGCTTAGAGTTTAAGCCATGCGCTTCAGCGTAGCTATCAAGCTCATTAAAGTAAGCTACACGCATTGCTAAATAAGTGTTTGAGAACAACTTAATAGCTTCGGCTTCAGTTGAGTCAGTAAAAAGTACTTCAATATCTTCTTTGATAGCGCCTTGCTTAAGTAAGTTAGCAAATACACTTGCACGCTCAGTTTGCTCACCAACAACAATACGCGATGGGTATAGGTTATCGTGTAGCGCTTTACCTTCACGTAAAAACTCCGGTGAAAATATTAAATTACTAATACCCAACGTCTCTTTAATATTTTGCGTAAAACCAACCGGTATAGTCGACTTAATCACCATAACTGCATTTGGGTTATGCGCTATCGCATCTTTAATTACAGCCTCTACAGAGCTTGTATTAAAGTAGTTATTTTCAACATCGTAATCGGTTGGAGTCGCAATAATTACAAAATCGGCATTTTTGTATGCGGCTACTTTATCAGTTGTGGCTGTAAAATTTAAATCACTGCGTGTTAAAAAATCACTAATTTCAGTATCAACAATAGGCGATTGCTTATTGTTTAAAAGCGCAATTTTGTGTTCGTCTATATCTAATGCAACCACTTCATTGTGTTGTGCTAACAACATAGCATTAGAAAGGCCTACATAGCCTGTACCTACAACGGCAACTTTCATTTTATTCCCTTAATATTTATAGTGTTAATCATTCTAATTTTACTTTATGAGCGTTCACTTAAAAACAATTTTATCACCCATAACACAGAGGTACTACATCGAGAAGTTATTAGATCTTCTCCTTGTCTTCTAGGTGGTGATAATAATGTCTTAATTACTTTATGAGCATTTAGCCCAAAACAATTT
>NZ_JACJDN010000466.1:0-3272 GCF_014163565.1 Pseudoalteromonas sp. SR45-5
TCATGCTCATGCTCATGCTCATGCTCATGCTCATGCCCATAGCTCGCTTTACCGCCGTGAATTAAATCGATTGCAGCCAAAGGAATGTGCAGCGTTTTATCAACTGGCGTGCCTGTTGGGTTTAAAATGCCGACGACTTTAAATGGGTTATCGTCATGATGATGAAAACTGGTGTTCCCCATGCCGTGCGATATAACAATAGAGTCGTTAAGTTTGTAGCCTAGTTTATTTGCAACTTCGCTACCTAGCACCACTTCGTTAATTGCGGCAAAAGGGTGGCCTTTGTTAAAGGTTAAATTTTGTTTTTTTGCAAAGCGATAATGGCTAAAGTAATCAAGTGTTGTGCCTAGTACCGCTTGGCCTTTATGGCTGTCGCCTAGGCTTATAGGTATGCTCCATTTTACGCCTCGCTGACTTGTTATGTATTGATAACTTTTCCAACTTACGCCGTTATTAGTATGGCCAATTCTAAATACTGACGAAAGCAGCAACTGTATATCGCCGGTACGCGCACCAACAATTAAATCAGTGCCCGAAATAGTATTACTAAAACTACTTTTAGCATCAATTCGTACACGTTCAATACTCAAAAGTAGCATTACACTAATTGCGATAGTAAATAATGTAAGCAGTACACTTGCGCGGCGATTTAATAAGCTTTTGTAAGCAAGTTTAGCGAGAATCATACCTGCTCCTGCAAATTTATAAGATCAATGGAGCGGTTAAATAAAGGCTTTAGTGTTTCATCGTGGCTCACAAATACCAGCGTACTATTAGATAACTTTGCTTGTTCAAACAGTAGGTTTATAAAGCTCTCACGGTTATTTGTATCGAGTGCTGATGTGGGCTCATCGGCAATTATTAGTTCAGGGCTGCCTATAAATGCGCGAGCGGCAGCAACGCGCTGTTGCTGTCCAATACTCAATGTCGCTACATCTTTATGGTGATACTGGGCAGTAAGGCCTAAAGCATTTAATAACCGTATCGCTTCTTTTTGTAAGGCAGAGTTTTTATTTGATGATTTCTTTAATATTTTTTGTTTTCGGCTTTTTGAAAACTCACACCCAAGCGTTATATTTTCAATAGGAGTTAAATAAGGAAGCAGGTTAAAGTTTTGAAAAATGTAGCCAATGTGATCCGCTCTAAAAACATCACGGGTGGTATTGCTTAATTTAGTTAGGTTTTGGTTTAAAATTGATACCTCACCGCTAGTGGCTGTATTAATGCCAGCAAGAATCGCTAATAAGGTCGATTTACCTGAGCCACTAGGACCGTGTAAAAAAATATGCTCACCTTTTTCTATAACTAACTCTTTTATGTTGAGCGTGGGTGAGCTATCGCTTTTATGCCACTTAAAAGTTACGTTTTTCAGGTTTATCATTATCCGATTACCAACCCCAGTAGTTTAGATCTTTACGCATTTTTAGCTGTCTTATTATATTTAATGGCTTGGGTTTTAGTTTTTCGTTACTTTGTAAAAATTCATTAGCTGCATTTAATACGCGTTGGCTAGATTGGCCATCGGTATACGGATGAAGTTCCTGGCAATAGCTTTCAATATTTTGCATTAAATCACTAGGTTTAGTAAGCGCGTGTTCAATAGCTGCTTCTACTTCATCTGCGTCGGTAATATCAAGTAAATGAGGAAGTGGTTTTTGATTACAAAACGTGACTACCGGTTTACGTAGTAGTAAAAACATTAAAAGAACTGACGATGTATCGCACAGCATAACATCAGCAGCTTTCAGTAACGGCAAAACGTTATCGGTTTCAATAAATGTTAGATTTTCGTTACTCAGCGCTTTATATTTATTAACCCATTCGGCAGGCATTTTAGGATGAAACTGCATCAAAATACGCCACTTACCTTGTTCACTAAAATGTTTTATTTGCTCATATAATTTAGGAGCAAGTGATAGCTTTCGTGAGAAAGTAGAGCATATAAGTAAAGTAGGGCGAGGGTCGTCGCTTACATAAGGATTATTTGAAGTATTACTAAAAAGTGGATCGAGTGTTGGCCAGCCAGTTTCAGTTACTTTAAAGAAACCATGCTGCTTAGCTAGCTCTTTAAATCGGGTTGTTGTATTTGGGCCTTGCGTACAATATAAATCGTAACAACCACGAATAGTAAAATGACCACGATTACCTTCAGAGCTGCGCTTTTCAGAATTAAAACCATGAAATACAGCTACTTTTTTACCTGGAATAAAGCTAGGTACTATATTACCCGGTATAAATGTAATGTTTGGAGCCCAGCTTTTTACATCTTTTATGGTATGTAAACGTGGCTCGTCTGTGGTTAAAAAATCAGGGTTTACTTCGCTACCCGCTAAAAACCAGCGTACTTCACCACCATGTGCCAATATTTGCGCCTGCAAAGGTCTCAAGATAGCGTACGAATAATTTTGAGAGATATACATCAAGTATTTTTTATTTTTAGTGGCAGTTAAGTAGTTCAAGCTATCTCCTCAGGCTGGTTGGCACATTAAGTTTACCTCATTGCGACTCGCTTATAAATATATGCCTTTATTTGTTTTAAGCATCCGATTGAGCTTTGAGGTTGGCTAGATTATTATACAGCCCATATAACCCCATACCATACTTTGCTCAAAGAGCATCCCTAACCCCGGAGATAGCATGACTAGCTATAAAGTTTTAGACGTAAACGATGATTTACCCATTCGTACCAAAGGTGAAGTACACAGCGGTAAAGTTCGTTCAGTTTATTGGTTAACTGATGAAGACAGCGCACGATTAATTAAAGACAAAGGCTACCAAGTACCGACAGGTACTGAGCTTGCGATTATGGTTATTTCAGACCGAATTTCTGCATTTGATTGCATTTGGCAAGGCGAAAATGGTTTAAATGGCGTGCCAGGTAAAGGTATAGCGTTAAACTCAGTGGCAGCCCATTGGTTTAAGTTATTTGATAAAGCGGGTCTTGCGGGTAATCATATTGTAGATATTCCGCATCCGTATGTGTGGATTGTACGCAAGGCCAGTACCGTAAAAGTAGAGGCAATTGCTCGCCAATATATTACGGGCAGCATGTGGCGTGACTACGCTAAAGGCATACGTAACTTTTGTGGTATTGACTTGCCAGAGGGTTTAAAAGCGAACCAAAAGCTTGATAACGTTTTAATTACGCCGTCAACAAAAGGTATTATTGAAGGCGTTGCTGATATTCCGCCTGTTGATGATGTAAATATTACTCGCGCTAATATTACTAATAACTTAGATGTATTTAACTTTAAATCGGCAGATGATGTAAC
>NZ_JACJDN010000467.1:0-3272 GCF_014163565.1 Pseudoalteromonas sp. SR45-5
GTGAGCGCTTATTTTAAGCCGTTTTTAAACGTATTGTTAGGCTTTATTTGTGCAATTTGCTTTGTTGGTATGCATTTTTACCTTTTTTATAGTTTTGAAATACCAAAACCGAACGAAAAGTATGCACTTGATTCTACATTAGTTGTTGAAGAGATTATTTCTGATAAAAAACCTCAGTATATCAAAGCCAAAATAGTGGCATTAGATGGGAGTAGCTTTTCGAATTTTAGAGCACCCAAAGCAATGCTCAGTGTTAATTCTGCACAGCCTTTTACAGTCGGGGATGAATTCTCTGCATTAATCCATTTAAAATATTTTCGCAGTAATAAAAATTTTAATGTGTTTGACACTGAACGTTATGCATTTATAAATAGGATATTATTTAAAGGTAAAGTGCTCAATAAAGAGCTTAATATAATACACAGCGATAAACAAAGCATCGTACTAGATTATCAAAACTTCATTAAAAATACCTATACAAATACAAGATTGCAGTGGCTCTATTATGCATTACTCAGTGGTGATAAATCGTTAATGAGCTATACAGATAAACAATTAATGCAATCACTTGGGTTAAGTCATTTACTGGCTATATCGGGTTTACATATTGGTTTGATTTTTAGCTTTGGTTATTTATTCATTCGATTTATCTGTACGAAAATAAACTTTTCAATTGGTCAATCATTTAACCTTACACTTTACTACAGTTCGTTCGGTTTTATAGCTGCATTAGTTTACGTATATTTAAGTGACTTTTTAGTATCAGCAACGCGAGCGCTAATTATGCTGGGTTGTTATTTGTTACTTTATTTTCTTGCTAAACAGCCGCTGCGTTGGCGTAGTATTTTATTTGCCTTGGTTATAGTGCTTACTGTTAACCCATTTAATTTACTTAATCCAGGTCTGTATTTTTCATTTTTAGCGGTCGCTATAATTTTTACTGTTATTAATAAATTACCAATATTAAATACACGAATAAAAAACAAAATTATTGCGTTATTTGTTATTCAAGTAGCATTGTTTATCGGTTTATTACCACTTTCACTTTATTTTTTTAATGGCGTAAGTATTGCGGGACTAGTGATTAACTTAATTGCGATACCGTTTCTTTCCATCATTATTTTACCATTTTTGATTGTTTTTACATTACTGAGTACTTTTATAGATATAGGTAATTTAATACATTTGTTTGATACAGGGTTATATGCGTTATTTAAATTACTTTATGAAATACCCGAGTCGTTAAGATGGCTGACAACAGGAAGAATCGAGTTAATATTCGTCATTTTTACCTATATTACTATGTTGATGATTTACTTCCTCCCCTATAAATTGCTCTGTTTCATTCCTTTAACAGTACTTTTATTGAATAATCTTCTAAAAGAAAAGCCTAACTGGCAGCTTCATGTGTTTGATGTTGGGCATGGTCTCATGGCATTAATTGAAAAAGATAACCAAGTGCTTATCTATGATTTTGGTCCAAGTTATTTTAATCGTTTTAGTCGTACGCGAAGTATCTTATTGCCTTATATAAAAGCAAATAATTTCACAGTAAAAACAGCGATTCTAAGTCATGAAGACAGCGATCACGCTGGAGGAATACAGCATTTTATTGAAGCTGGATTTGGGGAAACATTAAAGCAATTTCACCCTGAAAATACACTTAATGTGTGTGAAGTCCAAAGTGTTGATTTTGTCGGTTTAAGAGTAGAAAGCTTTAGCACTATAGGGTATGGGAATGAAAACGACGATTCATGCGTTGTTAGAGTATCGAGTAATACTTATAGTGTGTTATTTACAGGTGATATATCAAAATCTCGTGAAGCCTCCTTATTAGCGAATAATACACCGTTGAAAAGTACAGTCATGTTAAGCCCGCATCATGGCAGTGATACATCCTCAAGTGTTAATTTTATTAGTGATGTAGCCCCTAAAGTTGTGATTCATTCAAGTGCTTATAAAGGACAGTGGGAATTTCCCAAGCCCGTTGTTGTCGAGCGTTACAAAGCAATAAGCGCCGAGCAATTTACAACAGGCGTTGAAGGACAAATTAGTATTAAATTCTACTCAAACAATTTGGCCATAGAAACAGCAAGAGGGCAGGAAAGTTATTGGTTTATCAAAGATTGACGTTTAGTTTTATCTCATCGAAGGATACAATACAGGGAGTTACTGTATTTAGAGAGTGTTATGGATCAAAGTACTGCACAAATTTATAAACGTCTTGTCTCGTATGTTGGCGCATACAAAAGCGTCGCTTTTATCGCAATTGTTGGGATGATAGGCTATTCAGCAATGGATGCTTTATTCATTCAATTAATGAAGCCGTTTATTGATCAAGGTTTAAACCAGCGAAATACAGAAGTTTTAAAGTACGCTCCTTTTGTAGTTATCGCGTTAGTACTAGGGCGTGGTGTTTTTAACTTTATGTCTTCGTACTGTTTAAGTTATGTGGGCTCTCAAGTTGTACGCTCTTTACGCCAAGAGTTATTTGAGCACATATTGCATTTACCCGTTTCTTTTCATGACAAAAACTCAACAGGCGATTTAATTTCAAAAATCACTTTTGACACAGAGCAAGTTCAACAAGCAATTACTAAAGCGTTACTTATTGTTGTACGTGAAGGGGCCTTTGTTGTCTTTTTACTTGGTGTAATGTTTTATACCAGTTGGAAGCTCTCACTTATATTTTTAGTCATCATCCCTCTCGTTGCCATTATTGTAGCGGTTGTATCGAAACGTTTTCGCCATATTTCTAAAAGTATCCAATCAGCTATGGGGCAGGTTACACGTAGCTCTGAACAAATGCTTAGCGGACATAAAGTTATTCATGGATTTGGCGGACAAGATCAAGAGATCAATCACTTCTCGAGAATTAATAATCATAACCGCCAGCAGCGCATTAAAATGGATGCGACAAAAGCTTTAAGTGTATCAATTATTCAAATATTAGCTGCCAGTGCCATGGCTGTTATTTTATGGGCTGTATCTCTTCCATCAATGATTGATACGATTACCTCAGGTGACTTCATGGCATTAATTGCCTCAATGATGATGTTATTGCGACCGCTAAAACAACTCGCCAATGTTAATAGTGATATGCAGCGTGGTATCTCTGCCGCGCAAAGTATTTTTTTAGTTTTAGATGAAGAAATGGAAAAAGATACTGGCACCGTTTCAGTCGATAAAGTTAAAGGGTTAATTGAAGTTAAAAATGTAACCTTTAAGTACCCAACAAAAGATGAAGCCGTATTAAACGATTTGTCGCTAAC
>NZ_JACJDN010000468.1:0-3270 GCF_014163565.1 Pseudoalteromonas sp. SR45-5
TTCTCACACTAACGCATGGTCAATATCTTACATTTAAACGGGTGATATCGTTAATTTTGCACACAAAAAAAGCAGCCTGGGCTGCTTTTTGTAAAACATTGTAGTGTATTTATTATTAATTGCTAAATAAATACGACTTTAGTGTAAACCACCTAAGTACTGAGAAAGTACTTCAATATCTTTATCTGTTAATTTCTTCGCTATATCGCCCATCATGCCATTTAAGTCATTGTGACGAGTTCCATCACGGAATTTTTCAAGTTGAGACTTGATATATCCAGGATGCTGAAAAGAAATTTTTGGAAACTTAGCAAGTGATGAACCGTTACCACGTGGACCATGACATGCTGCACATGATGGAATCCCACGCTCCGCATCGCCTGCTTTAAAGAGCATTTCGCCAACTTCAACAACATCTTTAGGTGTAGTACCTTCAGTCATGTTCATTGAAGAAAAATAAGCAGCTAGATCTTTCATGTCTTGCTCACTAAGTGGCATAGCCATAGCGCTCATTACTGGATCCATACGCCCTTCTTTGCCGCCTGACGTCATACCTAATTTTAAATCCTGAAGTTGCTTAAGGATATAATCTGGATGTTGACCTGCAATTTTAGGGTAAATATTAACCGGCGCATTACCGTCTGGGCCGTGACAAGCCGCACACGTTGCTGATTTTTCTTTACCTGCGTTTACATCGCCATCAAATGCTGTTGCGTTGCTTGCTGACAACGCACCAAGCAATATTGTTAAAGATAGTGCTATTTTTTTCATGGTGAATTCTCTGTTTCCGACCCTGTATCATCTACAATCGTGATGTTGTAATACATATATTCTACACGATAATAAATTCTCTGGCACGTTTTCTACACATATTAAGCTTATAATTTACAGGGTTTTGACTTAGATTAAGCTTTAACATGTTTTAAATGTACCATAGGTGCTGTTTTTAGGTGGTTAAATACGCTTTTTAATACATCCTTTATAGTATAAAATACGCGCCCTGAGTGAATTTGGTTTACTCAATGTTATTTTTTTAAGTTTTAGGAGAGCCTGTGCTCAAATCTCGTATCAAATATAATACTGCGTCTTTCGTAACAAGCGCTCCCGACATTACTAAATTACCTGCTGATACGGGAATTGAAGTTGCGTTTGCCGGTCGCTCCAATGCAGGTAAGTCGAGTGCATTAAATGCATTAACCGATCAGAAGCTAGCACGTACAAGTAAAACACCTGGACGTACTCAGCTAATCAATACATTCGATTTAGCGGATGTTGACGATATGCGCCTTATCGATTTACCAGGCTATGGCTTTGCTAAAGTACCAATCGAAATGAAAAAGAAATGGCAAAAGTCGTTAGGTGAATATCTGCAAAAGCGTCAAAGCTTAAAAGGTATTGTTATTTTAATGGATATTCGTCATCCATTAAAAGATTTAGACCGTGATTTAATTAACTGGGCAATTGGTAGTGAGATTCCAGTATTGGCACTATTAACTAAAGCCGACAAACTAAAGCAAGGCCCTCGTAAATCACAAGTACTGCAAGTTCGCCGTGAATTAAGCACGCTTGATGGGGATATTACAGTTCATGCGTTTTCATCATTAAAGGGCACCGGTTTACCAGAAGTAGCTAAAAAGCTAGATGAATGGTTTTTAGGTCCTGTTATTGCTGTACCACCTACCGATGAAACAATCACAGACGAAACCAACCCAGAGGCTTAAACGCTGGCGTTACGATAAATAAAACTGCTTTCCTGCAGATTTAATAAAATAGCCGAGCTTATCAGACTCGGCTTTTTCAGCCCACTGATAAAATACACTGCGTGAAACTCGCGCACTACAACCATACGGTAGCTTTAAATAAGGCACCTTTGAACCATTGTAGTCTTTTATATGCAAGGGCTGCTGAGCGCTCACTAACCACTGCCTAGCTAAATTATCAATACAACACAACACTTGCCCTTGCGCTGTATTTTCAAAGCGCCAATCAACAATAATAAACGGCGCATCTTCAACCGTTATTGTTATTTTTTCGACAGGGGTTTTTAAATAAAATTGCTCACCTTCTTTACACAATAAAGAAGCAAACAGCTTCACCATGGCTGGGCGTGTTATTTCGCTGCCATCGTAAAACCATTTCCCTTCATTATTAATAACAATTGGCAGCTCCCCACAATGGTTAGGCTGCCAACTATCAAAAGGTTTGCTTGGCTCGCTTAATCGCTTGCTAAGCTCACTTAAAGAAATCACTGTTTTTTAAGTGTTATTGCAAATGTAACAGGCACAGCTGTTGCAATTGAAGGCAAGCCCGCTAACTCTTGCAGCTTTTTAACGCCTTCGGTTACACCAAAATCATCACTATTAATAATAATAGGTGTTAATGATGATACCGTTAAATCACCACTTTGCGTGCTGTTAACGAGTACATCAATTGCCAATGGTTTTTTATTACCATGAAAATCAAGCTCAGCTGTAATACCCTTCAATACATATTGACCAGGCTTTTTGATATTACTTAGCTCTTTAGTTAAATTTGCAGTTAAAACAGCATTGGGGAATTTAGCCGCTTCGAATAAAAATGTAGCTAAACGCTCATTACGAATAGGGATTAGAGTTTCGGCTGATGTTAAATCAACATTAACGCTAAACTCACCTTTATCAGAAAGCATACCTTCAAGGTTAGTAAAATGGTGAGCTTCAGCAATCGAATCTTTTTTAATTGAAACAAAGCTTAGTTGGCTTTTATCATTCACTAGTTGCCAATTGGCCTGAGCAACATTAGAAATAACTAAACTTGATAAAGAAAAACCTGCAATAGCTAATGCTTTAAACATAACGCACTCCTTAGTAATAAAATGAAAAGAATAAAAATGATAGCACTTCGATGGTATCACCTGCGATGTACCCAAACCACCTCGAAGTGACGAATGCACAATACAATTGGTATAGCGCAAAAAAGAATTAATTAGATAGGATTTTTAGGCGTAAAACAAAAAACGGCCCACCAAACAAGTTGGTAGGCCGGTATAGCAAACTGGGGAGAAGCTATCAATTTGTTGCACCCTTTCAGATGCATCATCAACAGGATGTCCTACAGGATAGGACAGGCGGGACTTTAACAAAAGCACGCATTAAAATACAATCATATTCCTGTAAAACAGCTCGAATTGACGAACATATAACTATTTAATACAAATAGTTGCTTAAATTAACCTTATTTTAACTAAAGCTTGCATATAGCTAATTAAATAGCTGTTATTCTCATTTTTAT
>NZ_JACJDN010000469.1:0-3253 GCF_014163565.1 Pseudoalteromonas sp. SR45-5
AACTAAAGGTTTAGTTTTTCATTGTGCTTCTGTTGGTGAGGTACTTGCCGCAACGCCACTTATTAAAGCTTTGCAAAAAGTGCATCCAAATTTAAATATACTTATAACCTGTAATACTCCAACAGGCAGAGAGCAAATACTTAGCCAGTTTAAAAATACTGTAGCGTGTAGCTATTTACCAATCGATTTCCCGTTTGCGACGGCTCGATTTTTAAAGCGTATAAAGCCACAAGCATTATGTATTTTAGAAACCGAGCTATGGCCAAATTTAATGGCGATAAGCCACAAAAAAAACATACCAGTGCTTGTCATCAATGCAAGACTCTCTGAAAAGTCACTGCAGGGCTATCAAAAGGTCGCTAAATTAACGCATATTATTATGCGCTCAATTACGGTACTTGCGAGTCACAATAAAACAGATGCTACACGCTTTATTGAACTTGGTCTTGAAGCTTCAAAAAGCCATGTAACAGGCTCAATAAAATTTGATATAACACCAAGTGAAGAGCAACTAGCTAAAGTACTCAACCTTAAACAGCTTTATAGTAGTAATGAACGCTTTGTATGGGTGGCAGGCTCAACACATCCTGTTGAGCATGAGCTGGTACTTTTAGCCCATCAAGAATTACTAAAAAAGCAACCGAACGCATTACTTATAATTGCCCCGCGCCATCCAGAGCAATTTGACAAAGTGGCAGAGCTTTTAACGCAAAGCCCACTTAGCTTTAGCCGTCGTAGCCAAAATAACTATAATAATGAGCAAATACTCCTTGCTGATACGCTTGGTGAATTACAGTGTTTATATGGCGCTGCAAATGTGAGCTTTATTGGTGGCAGCTTAATTCGCAGAGGTGGGCATAACCCACTGGAATCAGCAGCGTTTTCGGTAGGTGTAATAACAGGTCCACACACATACAATTTTGACCATGTTTATCCCGAGCTAACAAAGCTCAAAGGTGCTGTAGTGGTTGATAGTAACGACGAACTCGCAAAGCAGCTTATAACGTTTAGCCAAAACACAAAAGCGTGCCAAACCTTAGGTATTAAAGCTGCGCAATGCGTAACTAAAAACCAAGGTGCTATACAAAAAACACTTAACATTATTAATCAATATTTAGAGCCAAAACCGTGACCAACATAGCTATAAGCCAAACCCGTGAATGGGTGTCATCTGTTATTGTTAAATATAACTTTTGCCCATTTGCACGTAAAGAAGTGGAAAATAACTGTATTCATTACATAGTAAGCTCTGCAACGAGCATGGATGATGCTGTAATGGATATGCTTGAGCAATGTGTTGAGCTTGACCGTGAACCAGAGCGCGAAACAACCCTTATCATGTTTGACAATGGCTTTAGTGACTTTGAAGACTTTTTAGACTTGGTCGATTTAGCTAATGCACTTTTAGTCGCGCAAGGCTTTGAAGGTAAGTATCAAATCGCTAATTTTCATCCTGATTACGTATTTGCTGACAGTGATGAAACCGATGCCGCAAACTACACAAATAGAGCGCCCTTTCCTACATTGCATTTAATCCGCGAAGCAAGTATGAGCGAAGCACTTGATAGTTATAACGAGCCTGAATCTATTCCTGAGCATAATATAAATCTAGCAAGGCGTAAGGGGATTGATTTTTGGCAGCAGTTACTTGAAGGCTGTAAAAAACCGAGCGCTTAAATGCTCGGTTTTATTTTGGTTTGTGCAGAACAAGACAATAACAAACGCTTATTTTTTAACCCAGTTACCATTTACTTCAACGTAATGACCACTTTGGGTTTTTTCAATTGTTTTAGCAGCAGCAAGTGCTTCTACTTGTGAAAGCGACAAGTTATTCTTTTTAGCGAGCTTTAAGTACTGCGCTTTACGCTTTGCATTTATGTCATCAACAACGGCTTTTGCCTCTGCGTTTTGTACAACAAGTCCTAAATAACCAGAGCTATCTTCACCTACTAGACCTTGGTTTTTAGCGTCATCAAGGCTAATAGCCCAAGCAGAGAAAGACATACATACTGCACTAACTAACGTAATAATATTTAATTTTTTCTTCGTATTCATGTTCTAGCTCCTCAAAATAACTCACTGTCGTCACTAAATAAATTGTCGAGTTCTTTATCTACTTTTACGCGAATTTCGTGATCGACCTTCACATTTAAATTAATAGTAATGGGCTCTTTAGCAGACACCTCAACACGATGCGTGCAAGCACTGAGTGCACTAATAGCACTCAGCGCGAGCAGTACTTTTATCAATAACGACTGTCTCATTATTAGTTTCCTTTTTGTGAGTATTGTTGCTCAACTTTTTGTGTAATTTCGTCACTTAAACGCAGTGCGCGTAAAAGTGTAAATACGTTTTCTTCGTGGTTATAATTAAAGTTAACCTGCTGCTGCTCTGCTTTATTATAGCCTTGCAAATTAACCCCTAGTTTTAACCAACCATCATTTTTTAGTGCCACACTGCTATTAAGTTTTTGAATATCTAAATTAGTTAATAGCCCTAACACAGGTTGTAACTCTTGCTGTTGCTGCATTACTGAATCAAAAGCGGCATTATTGGTAATTTTTAAATTACCTGTTCCTTGGCTAAATAAGCTACCGTCAATTATTTCAATTTTTCCACTATCAAAGTGAACCGGTAAAGACCCCGCCAAGCGTCCCGTTAATACAATGCCCGACTTATCGTCGAGTGTAACAAGTTTGCTTGCATCAATATTTTCAAACTTAACATTAGCAACTTGGTTTGGCTTCCCTACTGTGTAGCTATCTAATGAAAACTCGCCACCAAACACACTTCCTTTTACATCATTTATAAGCGCGGTATTGTTATTAACTTGCCATTGACCTTTGATAGTTTTAACTACGGCACCGGCTCTAAATTCATTTAAATTAAAGGTAGTTGGTTTTACATTAAGCTTACCTGAATTATATTCCCCGCTAAATGTACTGCTTAAATCACTCGCAAGGTAATCGTTATACAATGCACTTGTATGACTAATCCCTATATTGAACAGTGCATTTTGTAAGTTTATATCGCCACTAATATAGCCATTAAATTCGCCCACTGTTAACTGTGCAAGTGGCTCAAATTGACTAATAAACGCATTTAACGACAGCGCACTTTGTTCAGGAATAACCACTTCAAATGGATGAGCTTGCGACGACATATGATGATTTATCACTAACTCAACATTATTTATAAATGCGTGATGCGTAGCTTTTAGTGCACGGCTTTGCAAGCCCGTAGACTCTACTTT
>NZ_JACJDN010000046.1:0-11906 GCF_014163565.1 Pseudoalteromonas sp. SR45-5
TCAACCGAAATCAGCTCACTTGGTGGCTCAATACTATACTGAGCAACCAACGCCTTAATTAATCCCCAATCTAAACGCGCTAATAACTTTAAGCGATTAGCCCATTGGTAATAATAACTTGCCCGATATATTTGCCCGCCAAGCTCTAGGCTCAGTCCTAATTGATTTTGCATCAACTGCCCCGTAAAACTCGTTATTGGGTATGTGTTAATTTCTAGCGCTTTGTTATCTAGAGCTTCTTCTATTGCATTTTGCCAACTCGTTGCATCATCAAATAACTCGCTTTTTTGTTTATTGTCACTTACTTTTGCTTGAACACCTGGTTTATTATCGGCTGATTTTAAAAGTTCATCGGCTCGTTTTAATACATCAAACCGCGTGTCATTCTTTTGTATGTAAGTGCAACTATGCGGTATAGCTAATTCAATATTTTTATACTCTTCAATAAAAGATTCATGAAGCCTAACTACTTTTTTACTCAATACCTCAATATCATCAGTATCACTAAACAGTACAGTAAAGTCATTATGTGATATTCGGGCTATGTAGTTTTCTGAAAAGTGTGCTTCATTTGATTCTAAAAACTCGATTAAAACCTGCGAAAAACGACGTAAGAAATTAACCATTTCTACACGGCTAATTTGTTCGCTCATTTTATCTAGGTTTACAACCCGAAATAAAAACAAGGCGCCATGGGCATGATCTTTCGATTTTTGTAAGTGGGCCTCAAGCGTTGCACCAAAGTATTCTCTATTTGCTAAACCAGTTAGCTCATCATGTTGTGATTTAAATCTAAGCTCTTCTAAACGTTTACTATCTTCTTTAATAATACGACTAAAACGGGTAGATAATTGGTTCATAGATTGCACTAAACGTGCAAACTCAAATGTACGAGGGACGGTGGATTTAATAAAACGTTTTTCACCAAATGCATTAGCCTGATACACAACATCATCTAGCGGTTTTAATATCCTACTTAAAAAGTAAGCACTAACTACACAAGCAAAAAAAGCGACAATTAAAAAACTAAAAAATAGTTTAAGCGCACTTTCCCATAAGGCTTGCTCAGCATATTGACTATGGCTTTCTATAAACAAAGTTCCAAATTGCTGCCAACCATTATTTACTTGCCCAACTCCTGGTTGAACATTTAATCCATACATTGCCCTAAACCACTTAGGAGCCGTCGCTTTAAGCTCATCGGTAAATGTGCGTTTAACAATCACCTCACCATTCGGGTTTTGTAGCTCTATTCGCTTATAGTGACCGGTATCAAATGTGGCTGAAACTAATAATTCAAGCTCAACGGGGTCTTTGTCTAATTGACTGATCATCAACGCAAGTGAGCTGGCGTTATCTACATTTTTTAAGTACAGCTGGGTCGAAAAATAACTTTTAGCCGAATTAGTACTAATTAAAACACTACTTATAAAGCCCACAAAAATAACAATTAATAATGCAATCCATAGCTCTTGCCTGAGTGTTATTTTTCGTTTTTTAAGATACTTAGATAAGGAAAATGATGCCATTACCACATAACTCCTTCTTGGGTTGTCTGCTCCAAAATTTTACGCCAGCGTGAAAGTCTTGCTGTTGGGCTGGCTACACTTTTGGTTGAATTATTAGCCCATAAACCTTGGCTGTTAAAGCTAAAAACAGGGCTTAAATCTACACGTTTTGCAGCAGGTAAAACCTTTGTTATTAAACTGTCTAAAATAAGTGGCTGAGCGTTTGGTGTAGCAAAATAACCTAACACCATATGCGCTTGCGTTTTGTTAGTGCCCGCAATTTTTGCTTTTACATAAATAAGGCGTAACTTGTCGTCGCTCACACCTAACGCTCTTAAGCTGATATATTTTGCTATTGCGTAATCTTCACAATCACCGAGGCCTCTGCCTAATGTTTCTAAAGGGGTTGCCCAATAATCGTTTTGTTTCCATAGCAAAATATCTGTCTGGTAGCGTAAATTACGCGCAAAAAAATCATTAACAATAAGAATTTGTTGTTGCTCTGGCTTGTTTTGAGTTTGCACCAACATGCTTTGCCAGTTGCGTGCAACCGCCGCTCGCGCAGGTCCATATTTTTGACCCATGAGCTCTATAAAGGTATTAAATTGAATAGTTAGTCGACTTGCAAGCACACCACTGGAGAGTACAAAAAACAGCAATAGGTAGCGCAAATTGGCTTTGCACCATATAAATAATTGAGGATTTAAATGACTTGGCTTAATCGCCATTTACAGAGCCACTGTTAATATAAGTGGCAATAAAATACATCTGTTGAGCACTACGCAATCTGCTTAAAATTAATCCTAACAACAGCATAGCACTCAATATAGGAGGATGAGATATTTTGAATAACTTTTTTAGTAGTACGTTACTTTTTTAACTTCGCGTGGTTTTACTTCACCTATGTATAAATCGTGCACACGCTTCATATTAAGCTCAAGCTCGGTCACGTAAGTATCATCTACTGCGTAAGTTTTAATTATTTGTGCACCTTTAATAAGCCCCTGCACTTTACTTTCTAAGTAATCGTCTTGAGCAATTGAGCCTTCCACCGTTATTCCTGCGGTAATTTTTTGCCCATAGACTTGCTCAGTAAGCTCCCGGTAAGCTTCAAGCTTAGAAGCCTTAATGGCCATAAGTTGCTTTTGCGACAAGTTAGCACCTTTTTGCAAGCTAATAGGTGCATACCCTATCGCTTTTAAAACGGGGTAATTATTTGGCTCTACATATTTATATTCAACATGCTTATCAAAAACGCTGCTACAACCACCTAAGGTTAAACACCCAAGTGTGATAAGTAATGAAATTGCTCGCATAGCATTTAGCCCTTGTATAGTAATTAGCAGTACATATGCACGTTTAATGCCATTTATAGCATTACTAATAATTACCAAATAACATTGGTACAGTCCTTGCTCTACCTAGTTAATAGCTAACGTTTAATTGGAGTAAAGGTATGAAGTCGTTTTTATCATTGGCATTTGCAGGGTTAAGTGCAACGGCATTATTAACGTTCTCCCCTTTTACTAAAGCACAGTGGTATGAATCAACGGGTCACGCAAACGTCCAAAATGGTGATACAAGCGCTGCTAAATCTGCCGCTATAAAAGATGCGATTACACAGGCGTTAGTATTCTCTGGCGCACGGGTTAGCTCTGTGCAAACCTTGGTAGATGGCGTGTTGATGCAAGATCAGCTAAAAATTAGCAGCCACGGCGAAATTCAAAAAATTGAACTGGTCAGCGAAAATAAATACGACAATAAATTTGCCGTTACATTACGGCTCGATATTTTTTCTCAAACAGAGCAATGCCCACAAAATAGTTTTAATAAGTTTGTGGCCGTTACACAAAGCCAACTTGTTCATCGTGAACACGCCAAAATGGGTCAAATATTTGACGTAAGCAAAGCGATTAGCAAAAATATTTTTACTTCCCTGCAAAAATCAAAAATGAGCGCAGTACCTATTGCTTACTATAATAATGCAATAAGCGTTGATAAGTACTTTTCGCAACAGCACGACTATTCAAATGCCCAATTAGAAGAAATATCTTCGCGCAGTAACGCTCAATATGTTCTGCTTAGCCAAATAACCAGCCTTTCAACTAGCGACAAACTCAATAACGATTATGCATTTTGGCAAGACGAGGCGTACGAGCGCAGTTACAACATTGAATTTGTATTATTTGATGGCACTACCTATGAGCAACTTTGGCAAAATAGTTACCATACTCAAGCAATTTGGCCATTTGAAAAAACAACCATAGTTGACGTTAATAGTGATAGGTTTTGGCAATCGCCTTATGGGCAAAGCATAACCGATATCAACCAAGCAGTAAGTTATGACATTCAAGCAGCCATGGCGTGTTTGCCAACTCAAGGCAAAATAATGCACATGGAAAATAGCAAAATCGTTATTAATTTAGGTAAAGCTCATGGGTTAAAAAAAGGCCAGATGCTAAGCATTGCGCACCATAACTATTTAACCGACGCGGCAGGTAATGTTATGCCACACACCATCACCACGCTTAATAAAATTCGCGTTGAGCAGCTTTATCAGCAAACTGCAGTAGCTGTCAGTATTGATGACAAACCACTACCTGGCGTGCAAATTAACGATGTAGTAGAAATAATCAGCCAAGATCTTTAGTTAATTTAGCTTTTAAATTAGGGTGAGCCGATAACCACTTGCCCAATTGTTCTACACCCGATAAATGCGGATAATGCTTTCTGCATGCAAACACCACATTACGCTGCTGATTAGGGAATATAGGCAAGTAATCAATCCCTACACGGTCGGTACATGCCAGTTTTGGTACAAATGTAATACCGTCATCCATGGCCACTAACGCTAATAATGTTTCTAAACTATTACCTTTATACTGGTTAGATACATCGACTCCCGCAGAAAAACAAAACTTTTGGGCTTGATCTTTAAAGCAATGACCATCACTTAACATTAGAAGGCTGCACCCTTGAAGGTCGCTCAACGCCACTTTTTTATGCTTAGAAAGCGCGTTATCTTGTGATACCGCCACTAAAAAATCTTCTTTGTATAAAGCAACAGTATGGTAATTAATAAGCTCTGGCACATCGGCTAAAATAGCAAAGTCGAGTTCGCCATTATTTAAAGCTTCTAAAATTGTTGCTGTTTGCATCTCAATAAACGAAAACTGACTATCAATAAATGCCGCTTTCATTGATGTTAATAACGCAGGCAACAAGTAAGGCGCAATGGTAGGAATAATACCAATAGTTAATTTACCTTGTAGAGGTTCGTTAGAAGTAGCAGCAAGTTCTTTGAGTATTTGCGTTTGTTCTAAAATAATCTCTATTTGCGTCAACAAACGTTCACCTTTTGCTGTTAACGTAACTTGTTTAGTTGAGCGGTCAAATAAAGTAACGCCAAGCTCATGTTCGAGTTTTTTTACTTGGCCACTTAATGTAGGCTGACTTACAAAACATGCATTGGCAGCTTTGCGAAAGTGCTTGTATTGCGCTATTGCTTTTACATATTCAAAATCTTTTAAGTTCATATTCAGCTCCACATGATAGTTTATAACTATCAGTTTAATACAAACAAACGATTGGAACTATATTTAATTGTTCGCCATAATGGCTATCAACAAATCAAGAGGAATAAAAAACTATGTTAAACAATATCGAAGGTCAAACAGTCCCAAGTGTTACATTTGCAACTCGTCAAAATAACGAATGGAAATCAGTAACAACAGATGAAATTTTTAAAGGTAAAACGGTTGTAGTGTTTTCACTACCTGGTGCATTCACACCAACATGTTCATCAACTCACTTACCACGTTACAACGAATTAGCAGGCGTACTTAAGCAAAACGGCGTTGACGAAATTGTATGTTTATCAGTAAACGATACCTTTGTAATGAACGCATGGGCTGAGCATCAAGAAGCGCAAAACATTACTTTATTACCAGACGGCAACGGCGAATTTACTGACGGCATGGGCATGTTAGTAGACAAAAACGATCTAGGCTTTGGTAAGCGCAGCTGGAGATACTCTATGCTTGTTAAAGATGGCGTGGTTGACAAAATGTTCATCGAACCAGATTTACCAGGTGACCCGTTTGAAGTATCTGACGCAGACACAATGCTTGATTACATCAACCCTAAGCAAGCTAAACCAGAACCTGTAAGCATCTTTACTAAACCTGGCTGTCCTTTTTGTAAAAAAGCAAAAGAGCTTCTTGCAGAAAAAGGCTTCGCATATGAAGAGATTGTTATGGGTGCAGGCGCATCACTAACAAGTCTAAAAGCTGTATCTGGTCGTGACACTGTTCCACAAATATTCATTGGTGGTAAGCACATCGGTGGTTCAGACGACTTAGAAAAATACTTTGCTTAATTAAGTAAAAAATAGCAGGGGCGTACGCGCCCCTCTATATCAATCTCATCGCTTAGATTGAAAATAATAAAGGATACCACTATGAAAGAATTGCAAACCGATGTTGTTGTTATAGGCGCTGGCACTGCTGGTTTAAGTGCTTATCGTAATGCTAAACAGTTCACACAAAATGTATTAATGATCGAATCAGGCCCATACGGCACCACATGTGCACGTGTTGGTTGTATGCCAAGCAAGTTATTGATTGCAGCCGCCGAAGCCGCACACGCAATTGAAATGGCACCTGCATTTGGTGTTCATAGCTCAAAGCCTGTCATTGATGGCAAAGCAGTTATGGCACGCGTTAAAAGTGAACGAGATCGTTTTGCAGGGTTCGTAGTAGAAGCCGTAGATGAATTACCAGATGGTGATAAAATTCGTGGTTACGCTAAATTTTTAGACGCAAACCGCGTACAAATAGACGACCATACAATTATTACAGCAAAACGCTTTGTAATTGCCACCGGTTCACGCCCTTCATACCCTGGCGTATTTAATAACTTTGGTGACAAACTTATTATAAACGACGACGTATTTGATTGGGATGACCTACCAGAATCAGTCGCTGTATTTGGCCCTGGTGTAATAGGTCTTGAAATTGGCCAAGCACTTAGCCGACTAGGCGTAAATGTAAAACTATTTGGTGTAGGCGGCGCAATTGGCCCACTTACAGATCCAGTAGTAAAAGACTACGCAAATACTGTTTTTGCTGAAGAATTTTTTGTAGATACCGACTCAAACGTATCTGACATGATGCAAGTTGGTGACAAAGCACAGCTAACTTACACCGACAAACAAGGTGAAAAACACACCGAACAGTTTGACTACGTACTTGCAGCCACAGGCCGAGTACCTAACGTAGATAAACTAGGCCTTGAAAACACAGGCATTGAACTTGATGAACGCGGCGTACCGCACGCAGACACGCACACAATGCAGTGTGGTGAGTCGAACATATTTATAGCAGGCGATGCAAGTAACATGCTACCACTGCTACACGAAGCATCTGACCAAGGTGCTATTGCAGGTCAAAATGCAGGGCGCTTCCCAGATGTACGTATAGGTCTGCGCAGAGCAAAAATTGCAGCTGTATTTAGCGACCCACAAATAGCCATGGTCGGCGAAAGCTACAAGCAAATTACTGACCGATTAGGCCCATGCGGTTGTTTTGAAGTAGGCGAAGTAAGCTTTGAAAACCAAGGCCGTAGCCGAGTAATGCTTAAAAACAAAGGTCATATGCGTGTATATGCAGAGCAAGGTACAGGCTTATTTTTAGGTGCAGAATTTATTGGCCCACAAGCCGAACACATCGCTCACTTATTAGCTTGGGCTGTACAAAACAAAATGACCGTACCAGAAATGCTTGATATGCCATTTTACCACCCAGTAATTGAAGAAGGGTTACGCACCGCTCTTCGCGACTTAAACGCCAAACTTAAATTTGGCCCAGACATTGTAAATTCATGTATGGAATGTGGCCCAGGCGCATAGCCTATTTACCACACATACAAACTTGCTAAGCAAAAGCCAAAACATCTGTTTTGGCTTTTTTATGTATTTTTTTAAGCTGACCTCTCAAAAAAATTTAGTTGTTACACTTAATTGTTAATCGAATCAAAAAAGATAAAAACATCACCTAGTTCTAGCGCAATTTTCTTAACGTTAGATAGACTCTCTATATAAGCAGATTTGTATTATTTAATAAAGTTATCTCTGAGTAACGACACTACTTCGTTAGTACGACCATTTAGTACTGCTTTAAGGCCAAATAAAGCCGTAGAGGCTACCTGCCCTGCTTCTATTTTAGGCGGCATGACTAACTCCATTCTATTTACTTTTACTTCTAATAAAGCCGGTCCTTTTGCATCTAGCCATGCGCGCATCGTTGAAGGCAGTTCATCAGGGTCTGATACTTGCCAACTGTGCAAGCCAATTTGCTGTGCTAATAGAGCAAAATTAGGGTTCGAGAGACCTGTGTAACTATCAAGTAAGCCTTCTACCCTTTGCTCCATTTCTACAAAGCCGAGTGAGTCATTGTTAAAAATTAAAATTTTAACTGCTATTTTCTCTTGCACTAAGGTAAGTAAATCTCCCAATAACATGGTGATCCCGCCATCGCCACACATTGCTATTACTTGCCTATCAGGATATGCATTTGCAATTCCTAATGCCTGAGGATACGCATTTGCCATAGTACCATGCAATAAACTGGCTAAAAAACGGCGCTCTCCTGTAGCCTTTAAATGCCTTAATAACCAAACCATTGGACTTCCTCCATCGGCGGTAAAAATAGCATTATCAGTGGCCTGTTCACTGAGTAGCTGCGCCAGGTACTGCGGGTGAATAAGGTCAGAGTCGTGTTTTGCCTTTTTATTGTAGCCCTGAGTGTCTTTTTTCCACTGCTCAAGCGATTCATTCAAATGTCTATTATCTGATTTTTGTTCAAGTAGTGGGGTTAACGCAGCTAAAGTATCTTTAACATCGCCCACTAAACCAAGTTCGATAGGCGAACGGCGCCCTAAATGGTTAGCCTCTTTATTGATTTGCACAATACGGGCTTTTTCAGGATAAAATTGGGTATAGGCAAAGTCAGAACCTAAGCAAATTAACAAATCGCAATCGCTCATTGCTTGCACTCCTGCAAGATTTCCTAAAATCCCTGTCATACCAATGTTAAAAGGGTTATTAGGCTCTACAAATTCTTTTGCTCGCGAACTATGAGCTATCGGAGCGTTTAACTTTTTTGCCAAAGTAATAAGTTGATCATGCGCCTTTCGGGCGCCAATACCTGCGTAAATGGTAATGCGCTTTGCATCGAGAATCATACCAGCAAGCTTTTTGAGTTCGTCGTCACTTGGACGAATAACCGGTTGAGGCTGGTGAACCGACCAAGGCAAATCATCATCTATTTTCTCCTTAAATACATCGCCATTAACTACAACCACCGCCACCCCCTTGTGTGCCAATGCCGCTTGAGCTGCCTGGGTTACGATACGCCGAGCTTGATCTGGGTGGCTAATACGCTTACAAAATACAGAGCACTGCTCGTAAATTTTGGTTTGGTCCAACTCTTGTGGAAAATCCATTCCTTCCTCCGCCCTATCAATGTTGGAGGCTATTAAAACAACAGGGGCACCATTACGGTGGCTTTCAAAAATACCATTTACAAAATGTAAGCTGCCAGGTCCACACGTTCCAGCACAAACAGCAAGCTGCTCTGTCATATAAGCTTCTGCACCGGCGGCAAAGCCACCTACTTCTTCATGACGTACATTGACCCACTTTAAATCGGTGTGCCTAATCGCATCAGTAAAATGATTTATTGTGTCGCCAACAATACCATAACAACGTTTTGCTCCCGCTTGTACGAGAGTGTCTGCTATAACGTGTGAAACTGTTGTACTCATTAGTAATGTCCTCTTTTATGTGCTAATAACGTTGTTCCCATTGCATCGGTTAAATTTTTAATTGGCTTAAATGTATCTTTAGAAGCAGCTTCCCACCAATCGCAATACGCTGTATCGCCAGGGGTATCAAGCAAACTGTTAGGAGGTAAAAATGGATGGACTTCCATAATTGACTTAGATTGTGCTGCATCTATGCGCGTTATAATTTGATGGGGATCTAACTCACTAGGATGAACGCCACCGCAGGAGCCCACAATTTCACCTAATGCAGCTAACGTTTTAGAATGAAACAGCGCTGCTCTTTGTGATTGTATTTCTATATCTAACGAGCGTTGGCGCTGTGGATCTTGGGTGGTGATCCCCGTAGGGCACGTCCCTTTGTCACAACGCTTAGCTTGCACACAACCAATGGAAAACATAAACGCACGCGCGGCATTACACCAATCAGCGCCTAAAGCAATATGCTTAGCCATGCCCATACCATTATAAATTTTACCACTGGCACCGAGCTTTATATGCTTCCTTAACCCCGTACCCACTAACATATTTTGCATCATTACTAAACCATCCTCTAAAGGCATACCAACCCAATCCGACAATTCATTAGGTGCAGCGCCCGTACCGCCTTCTGCGCCATCGACCACAATAAAATCAGGGTAAATTTCAGTGCTAAGCATAGCTTTACCCAACGCCATAACCTCGTGGGGCATACCAACGCACAGCTTTAACCCTACTGGCTTACCGCCAGAAAGCTCACGCATATGTTGTGCAAATTCAAGTAATTCAACGGGTGTTGAAAAAGCAGAGTGCCCAACGGGCGACAAACAATCTTCATGAGCGGGAACTTTACGGGTGCGGGCTATTTCTTCAGTTACCTTAGAGCCTGGTAACAAGCCACCATGGCCTGGTTTAGCACCTTGACTAAGTTTTATTTCAGTCATTTTTACTTGTTCACTTTGTGCAGTATCAGCAAACTGCTTTGGATCAAAATTGCCGTGCTCGTCGCGACAACCAAAGTAGCCAGTGCCTAACTCCCATACAATGTCGCCACCATGCTTTTTATGATACTCACTAAGCCCTCCTTCCCCGGTATCATGATAAAAGTCACCTATTTTAGCGCCTTTATTTAATGCCTCAACTGCTCTACCCGATAATGCGCCGAAGCTCATTGCCGATATATTTAATAAGGATGCTTCATAAGGTTGGCTAGATTGCTCATTACCAATAGTTACCCTTGGCTTAGTATCTGGCTGAGATTTAGGTGCCATAGAGTGGCAAACCCACGTATAACCGTCTTCTTTTACGTTGCGTTCTGTACCTAAAGGCCGCGTATCACTTTTACCTTGCGAGCGAGCATAAATAAGATTACGCGCTTCAAAACTGTAAGGTGTACCTTCTAAATCATCCTCCACAATGTATTGGCGTAAAAATGGTCGTAAGTCGTAAAATATGTGCCTTATCCATGCTATTACCGGATAATTTCTAAGCAACGTGCTACTAGTTTGCAACCTGTCTTTAATGCCTAGTGCCACAAAAAAACCAGCAATAATGATGACGAATATTGAGAGGTAATTATAAGGATTTAAAAACAGAACTAGCACTAACACAATCAATGCACTGATCGGTAAAAAAGCGCGCATTAATAAATGAAAAAAAGAAGCCATTTGTTTCATTATCGTATTTCCCTTTCTTTTGAGTGAGCAAAAGCAAGGTGAAAGCATATACTAACCCAAGCTCGAGCAATTAATAATCTACTCTAGGGACACACTATAATAAGCAAACTGAACAAAAACTGATGAAAGAGACTAAAAAAGAAACAAACAAAAATGGGCTACGCTCAATCAACTAATAGCAATTGCATTAAATAAGTGATCTATTATAGCGCTAAGAAAATAGCACAATGACAAGGCAAAATTGTGATGTATAAAGTCAAAATTTGATGATCATATACAAAGCTCCTAGAGTTTTTCGATATAGTTGTGTTGACCAAGACATAAACGTTATCAGAGGAGCTTAGTATAAAACTATATGGTGGGGTGGAGTTGACTTGCATTCAAATAATAGTGTAATTCCTATCATTAATGAACAGGGTGAAACGCTTAACTGCAATCGTTTAAATAATGACATCTCTGTCATTTTATCTTTTTAGCCCCTTATAAATACAAGCTAGCAGGACTTGTTGTTGAATCAACATTTAATTTGTATTGGTTAGTTGATGCATTAATAGCTGCAAAGTTTAAACTTCACTTAGCGAATCCAGCTGCAACCCAGCAATACTCTGGTTAAAAATATACCAACGAGCATAGTGATGCACGCCGGTTAGCTGAAATGCTAAGTCTAGATATACTCTCTGGAGGCTATATTTATCCCCGAGAACTCAGGGCTGTTCGAGATTTAATGCACAAACAAATGGACATTGTTCAACAGTCCACTAAAAACTTATTATCGGTGTAAAGTTGTTATATGCGTCATCTTGGTTATAAGCTCGGTAGCAACAAAATGACCGTACCAGAAATGCTTGATATGCCATTTTACCACCCAGTAATTGAAGAAGGGTTACGCACCGCTCTTCGC
>NZ_JACJDN010000470.1:0-3251 GCF_014163565.1 Pseudoalteromonas sp. SR45-5
TGTAGTTTTTTACATTTAAAGCGTTTAATTTATATCAGCAACCATGTAGCAGTACCTAAAAAGGCGAATATACCAACAATATCAGTCACCGTGGTTAGCACCACACTCCCTGCAAGAGCAGGGTCTATATTCATTCTTTTAAGAATTATTGGAATACTTGCACCAGCAACACCTGCCACCACTAAGTTCATAAACATAGCGAAGGCGAGTACGCCACCAAGCATAAAGTCCCACTGCCATAGCGCAATAACACCCGCAATTAATAGTGACCACAAAATACCGTTTAGCGCGCCAATGGCCAGTTCTTTCATCATTAAGAAACGTTGGTTTGTTTGGTTTATATGACCTACTGCAATACCACGGATAACAAGCGTTAATGATTGGCTACCAGCAACACCACCCATAGAAGGGACAATGCCGTTAAGCACAGCCAAAATAGGGAGCACATCTAAAGTGCCTTCAAAAAAACTAGCTACAAAAGCAGCTGCAAGTGCGGTTAGTAAATTAACTCCTAGCCAAACTGAGCGTTTTTTAGAGCTTTTTAGTACTGGCGCGAATGTATCCTCTTCATCATCAAGACCGGCTAGGCTTAATAAGCTATGCTCGGCATCTTCTCGGATTACATCAACGATGTCATCGATAGTAACACGACCGAGGAGTTGGTCGTTATCGTCCACCACTGGGGCCGATATCCAATTATGACGCTCAAATAATTGCGCTACTTCACTTTCATCCATTGAGATTGGGATAGACTCACAATCTTCATCCATTAAATCGCGGACAATTTTTTCTGGCGGATTAGTTAATAATGTACTCAGCGATAAAGCGCCTATAAAGCAGTTATGTTTATCAACAACATATAAATCATCTGTACCCTCTGGTAACTCA
This sequence comes from Pseudoalteromonas sp. SR45-5, assembly GCF_014163565.1. Lineage (NCBI taxonomy): Bacteria > Pseudomonadati > Pseudomonadota > Gammaproteobacteria > Alteromonadales > Pseudoalteromonadaceae > Pseudoalteromonas > Pseudoalteromonas sp. SR45-5. The sequence goes on from NZ_JACJDN010000470.1 coordinate 889, forward strand.
CCACGCAGTCTAATATAACGAAGTACAACATCGAGTGTTACATCAGGGCGAATGGTCACCGTATCGGTGTTCATTAGCGCACCTGCTGAACGCTCTTGATATGACAGTGCTTGCGTGGCACGTTCACGGTCTTGAATGTCCATCGCGCTAACAACGTCTTTATAGACGGTATCTGGCAGGCTACGTAATACTTCACCTAAGTCATCGTGGCCCATGTCTTCAGTTGCGGCGGCAATGTGCTTAGGTTCCATTTGGGCAATAATGCCTAAACGAACATCTTCAGATAATTCTTCAAGAACATCACCCTGCACATCAGGATCGACCAATTGCCAAAGCAGTCGGCGAATTTTATGCGGTGATGATTCTAATAATAATGCGGTATCACAAGGAGCCGTTTTTGCGAGCATGCGCCTAACTTGAACAAATTGACCACTATTGAGTGACTTCGTCACCTGCTTTAGTTGCTGTAGTGGATAATCTTGTTCAAAAGCTTCTGGCATTGGCGTCCTTTATAAATTGTTATATTACTTTATGGGGGGAGGTGAGTTAACTGGCGTTACTAACCTATTTATTTTATATATCTGTTTTAATTGAAGCACTAGTAATGCGAATATTGTTTTTATAAAACAGATTATTCTTGTTCATTAAAGCGTTGTGCTATTAATTCTCCAACAGCGTGTAAAGCTTGCTCAGAATCAGGGCCTTTACAAACAACTTTAACTTCTTTTCCTTGGCTACTTTCAAGTAACATTAATGCAAGTACGCTATCGCCTGCTGCTTCTTTGTCATCTTGGAATAATGTGATTGTCGCATCAAATTGTACTGCTAATTGCGCAAGCACAGTAGCTGCTCTGGCGTGTAAGCCTAATTTGTTTTTTATTAAAAAGGTATCTTCACAATGCATAACTTACTCTACCTAAGCTGAACAGGTGATTATTCAGCTATATTATTTTTCTTGCTCGCGATGGCGAATTTTTACATTGGGATGTGTCATTGCAAAACTTTCACCGATAGTTTGCGCTAAATACACAGAGCGATGTTGCCCGCCTGTACACCCAATAGCAATGGTTAAATAACTGCGGTTATTTCTTTCTAAATGCGGTAACCACGTTTGTACAAATGTTTGAATTTGCCATGTGAATTTTTGCACTATGCTGTGATTAGCTAAATAGTCTTTAACCGGTTGATCTAACCCATTTAAAGGCTTCAACTCTGGTTCCCAGTGTGGATTTGGTAAAAAGCGTGCATCAAATACGTAGTCTGCTTCTTTTGGTATACCGTGTTTAAAGCCAAATGATTCAAATGTGACAATCAGTTGCTTATCTTTTTTACCTAAAATCTTTTCACGAATAGATTCAGCGAGTTGATGAACACTTAAATCAGTCGTATCTATCATAAAGTCGGCGCGAGTGGTTAATACATCAAGTAATTCTTTTTCTTTTTTGATGGCTAAATCAAGGGGCAACGAGTCTATTGATAGTGGGTGTAATCTGCGTGTTTCAGAAAAACGTTTGATCAATGTCTGATCGTCACTATCTAAATAAAATAACGTAGGGTTTGCAAAGCCTGGTAAGTATTCAAGAATATCGTTAAATTCATCTTGTTCTTTAGGTATGTTGCGCACATCAATGCTAACAGCAATTTTATCGTAGCTATCAGATACACTGCGAACTAATGAAGGAAGTAGGTTTACTGGAATATTATCTACGCAATAATAACCTAAATCTTCTACAACGCGCAAAGCAACCGACTTTCCAGAACCAGAACGGCCGCTTATGATAATTAACTCCATTTAACACCCTTTATAAAACTATGATTGATCGACAATAACTTGGTAAAGCTCAGTATCAGATTTTGCACTGCGTAACTGTTTACAAAAATCTTTGTTGTTTAGTTTATCAGCAATGGTTGCTAGAGTCTTTAAGTGCTGCTGGTTATCGCCATCTGGTACGATGAGTGCGACAAAAATATCAACAGGGCGATTATCGATTGCATCAAAGTTTATTGGAGTTTCGCTAACGAGCACTAAAGCCAAAGGCTCTTCTGCACCGCTCATTCTTCCATGAGGAATAGCAATGCCACGCCCTATACCTGTACTACCTAATTTCTCTCTGCTCATTAAAGCATTAAGAATATCTTGTTGCGGTAAATATGGAAGTTTGTCGTGAGCAAGTTCGCTAATGAACTCTAAAATTCTTTTTTTGCTATTAAAAAGGACCGCAGCTTTGCTGCAGTCCTGGCATATAAGTGAACTTAATTTCATCATATTAGTGTCGAGCAAGCTTCTCTTTGTGTTTGATTACTTGGCGATCGAGCTTGTCGATCAACGAGTCAATAGCGGCATACATATCTTGATGTTCTGT
>NZ_JACJDN010000471.1:0-3250 GCF_014163565.1 Pseudoalteromonas sp. SR45-5
CGCTCAAGTGGCGAGTATTTTAAACAAAGCTAATGCGCACATTACACCACAAATAAATTTAGACGATGTGTGGAAAGCCCGTGACGAGTACATAACCCGTGTGCCTGCATTTAAAAAAGCGGTGTTAGAGCAAGAGTTTATCGGTGCTATTAAAAGCTCGGGTTTAAGCGGGTCTAAAACGCCAGCACGAAAAGGTAGCCTTGGTGCGCTTGAAGCATTTTGTTTAGGCGGCGATTTGTTTTTTGAATTTGGCACTAGCAAGTATTCGTTTGAAGTGTGGAGTACAGAAAACTTAAGCGATGTGAGCAATTATAAAAAAAATCAGCCATTATTTGTGCATCCATTACTGAGTCAGTTTGACGAGCTTGCCGCCCTTAACAACACCATAAACCAAGGGCTCAAAATAGCGGTTGTACAACATGCAGCACGCTGGGTAAAAGCCGCAATAGTTAAGCGTAAACAAGAGCAAAGCGTTATCACCCCAGATGACTTATTGACCAATTTACATAGTGCGCTTAATAACGAGCAAGGCGACGTACTAGCGCAAAAAATTGCGCAGTTGTTCCCGGTTGCCATGATTGATGAATTCCAAGATACCGATCCGATTCAGTACGGTATTTTTAGTAAAATTTATGGGCAACAAAATACCACGCTTGCCATGATAGGCGACCCTAAACAAGCTATTTATGGCTTTAGGGGCGCAGATATTTTTACCTATATTGGCGCAAAAGAAGCTGTACAGACTGATCAGCAATTTACGCTGGGTACTAACTTTCGCTCAAGCACCGATATAGTCAATAGCGTTAATAGTTTATTTGGCAAACACGCTAACAGCTTTATTTATAACGACGCCATCCCCTTTAACGCAGTAGCTGCTAAAGGTAAAAAAGCGGAAGACTCTTTTTTAATTGATGGCAAACCCGCGACCGCATTCGAATTTAATGTATTTGTGGATGAAGCCGCAGACGAAAAAAACAAACCAACCAATAAAGGTATAGGGCAAGCGCATTTAGCCACTCACTTTGCTAATAAAATAGTCACCCTGCTTGAAAAAGCAAAACAAGGGGATGCGTGTATTGGCAGTACCCCTGTAAGCGCTGCCGATATTTGTATATTAGTGCGCGACCGTGTTGAAGCGCAAATAATGAAAAAAGCGCTAGGTGATGCCAAAATTTCCAGTGTGTATTTATCGCGCGAGAGCGTTTTTAGCCAAGAGCTTAGCCATCACCTACTTAACTTTTTAACAGCGCTGCATGGACAATATGATGAGTCATTGCTGCGCGGTGTTTTAGCGGGTCCGCTATTTTGTTTAAGTTATAACGAAATACATGCACTCGCTGATGATGAAAATAAATGGCAAGACTACTTAAACTTTTTTGCACAACTTAGCCACATTTGGAACAAGCAAGGCGCTATGGCAATGCTTGAGCGCTTAATGAGCCATAACCAGCTTAGCGCTAAATGGCAAGGGTTAGGATATAACGTTGAGCGTTGGCTGACGGACTTTAGGCACTTGGGCGAAATACTTCAGCAAAAACAAATAGAGCTTGAAGGCACGCTGCGTTTACTGCGATGGTTTGCACAAAAGGTAAGCCAACAAGACGGTGAAACAGTACAAGTACGCCTTGAAAGTGACGCCAACTTAGTTAAAATTGTCACTATGCATGCCTCAAAGGGGCTTGAATACCCTTTGGTATTTATGCCGTTTGCCAGTGGCTATCGCGAAACAAAAGAAGCGCTTTATCATAATAATGGCAAGCTAGTTTACGATTTAAGTAAAGACGAAGATGCCCTTCAAAAAGCAGAACAAGAACGCCTAGCTGAAGATTTACGCCTGCTTTATGTAGCACTTACTCGCGCCGTACATTTTTGTGCGCTTGGTGTTTATAACATTGGGCAAGGACAAAGTAGCCGCTTGGCTATGCAAAGTAGTGCACTTGGGCATGTTTTATTTGCAGGGCTTGAACTTGCCAGTAGCCAAACATGGCGCACGCATTTAAGTGAGTTTTGCGACGCTAACAGCGCGATGAGCTATCAGCAATTTACCTCACAAACATTATTAGAGCAGGGAACACTTTGTTTTAATAACAGTGAAAGTGCGCAGCAAATGTTAAGTGTTAATAAAGTAACGGAAAATATTGAGCGTAACTGGCGAGCAACTAGCTTTAGTGCATTGAGCTTTAAAAAGCACAGCGACCAATTAGCCCCAGGGCGAAGTGATGAAGATCACGAAAAAGACGAGTTTGCAGTGCAAGAGGACGAAATACCATCACCTTATAGTTTTCCTAAAGGGGCAAAGCCTGGTAGCTGTTTACACGAAATATTTGAACAAATAGATTTTACTAGCCCAATAGTTCACCCAACTAATACCGAGCAAAACTTATCTGAAGTAGTTAAGCGCAGCCTTGAAAAGTACCACATAGGTGATCAATGGCGAGAAGTGGCTGAAAAGTGGGTACTTGATGTTCTTGCGTGCCCCCTAGATAACAGTTCTTTAGAAAAAAGCCTTCTTTCATTGGGTGTGCTTACACCCAATGATTGCCTAGTCGAAATGGAGTTTAATTTACCCCTTGAGAGCTTAAGTGCACCTAAGCTAAACGAAATGCTAATTAAACATTTTGGTTTTGCACAAAGTAAGCTTGAGTTTTCGCACGTAAAGGGCTTGTTAAAAGGCTTTGTCGATTTAATATTTTGCTACCAAGGCAAATATTATATTTTAGATTATAAGTCTAATTATTTAGGTAGCACGCCAGCTGATTACGAGAGCGACATGCTTGAGCAAGCGATGAGCAGTCATCAGTATCATTTACAGTATTTAATCTACACGGTAGCGCTGCATCGTTTATTAAAACAACGTATAGCTGATTACTCAATAGAAACCCATTTAGGCGGCGTGTATTACACGTTTTTACGTGGGATGCCGGCAGGGCAAGGCGTGTACTTTAAAAAGCTAACTGAAGAACAAGTGATTATTTTAGATGGCTTATTTAGCCAAGGAGCCATGCTATGAGCGATTTAAATGAGCAACCTGGCTTGTTTGACGATATAGACGAGACACTTAATAATGAAGCCGTAGAGCCTCTTACTTCAAAAAATGTAGCACAAGATGTCCCATTAGAGGACATTGTGTTAAATAATACTATTATCGAAGTCCCGTTACTTGAGTATTTATTAGCAGAAAACCGACTACGTGTGGTTGATGTTAAACTCGCTGAATTACTGTGTGCTAATGACATTGAGCAAACACATA
>NZ_JACJDN010000472.1:0-3246 GCF_014163565.1 Pseudoalteromonas sp. SR45-5
AATAGTCTTTTTAAACTTTTATTTAGGGCTGTTTATCTTTCGAGGTTTAACATGCAATGCCCAAGGGTTCTGCATAGGGGCAATTTACGCTTTGTTGTTTACAAACCTCCCGCCGCGATTAAATCTCCCCTAGATTGAGTGAGTTTCAATCTAAAAGGTCAGCAGGGCCTAGTCATAATACTAATAATCAGACGTTAATATTTTCAATGTGGTTTAAACGTTCTAATAATTAGTATTTTTATAAAACAGATCTAAGTGGTAGGCTAAAAGTAGTAAGTATAAAATAGTAAGTAATTAAAAATAGTTCTCGCGCAACAAGGAACCCTCCTGTAAAGCGCTTTGCCAAGGAGTTTAGTATGATCACGCTTACCATTAATGGTAATAAACATGAGTTTTCTGGCGATCCGTCAACGCCAGTATTATGGTACCTCCGAGATGAATTGAATTTAACTGGGCCTAAATTTGGCTGTGGTATGGCACAGTGCGGTGCGTGTACCGTGCATATTGATGGGGTAGCTCAGCGCTCGTGTGTATTGCCTGTAGCGGCAGCAGCAGGGCGTTCAATTACGACAATTGAAGGGCTAAGCGAGCAGGGCGACCATCCAGTGCAACAAGCATGGGTTGAGCATAAAGTACCGCAGTGTGGTTTTTGCCAGTGCGGCCAAATGATGCAAGCTGCGAGTTTATTAGCAGCAAACCCAACCCCAACTGACGATGAAATAGTAAGTAATATGTCGGGAAATATTTGCCGTTGTGGTACATACCCGCGTATTCATAAAGCAATTAAATCAGCCGCTAAAACAATGGCGAGTGTTCAATATTTTGACCCAAATGAACAAGGGGAAGAAGTATGAACCAAGATAACAAATACTTTGATTTAAACCGCCGTAAGTTTTTAAAAACCAGTGCGATAGGTGCGTTAGTACTCGGTACTTATTTTGTAGGCAGTGCGCCAAGAGCATTTGCGGGTGTGTTAGAGCAGCCATCTGAGCAAGCAAAGCGCGCAAACTTATTTATTGCACTGCGCCCAGACGGCATGGTTGAAATAACCTGCCATCGCTCTGAAATGGGTCAGCAAATTCGCACCGCGATTGCACAAATAGTTGCCGATGAAATGGAAGCCGCGTGGGATAAGGTTATTGTTATTCAGGGTAAGGGCGACCCTAAATACGGCGATCAAAATACCGATGGCTCGCGCAGTATTCGCTACAACATGCAGCGCCTACGTGAAATGGGCGCAAGTGTGCGTTACATGATGCAGCACGCTGCCGCTAAGTATTGGAAAGTTGACCCGCAGACCTGTACAGCCAATCAACACGTTGTTACACACAGCTCAGGTAAATCGCTTACTTATAAAGATTTAATCGACTTAGCGCTTACAATAACGCCACCAGAAGCTGACAAACTAACACTTAAAACACGCAAAGAATGGCGCTACATTAATACTGGCATGGCGCACATAGATTTAGCCGATTTAGTAACAGGTAAAGCAATATTTGCAGCCGATGTACGCGAACCACAAGCGCTGGTGGCTATAATTGAACGCCCGCCGGTAGTAGGCGGTGTTGTTAAGTCGTTTGATGCCAGTGCTACAAAAGCGATAAACGGCGTTATAGATGTTATTGAAATTCCTGCACCAAAAGGCGCGCCGCAGTTTCAGCCAAAAGGTGGCATTGCGATTATAGCTAAAAACACATGGGCTGCATGGCAAGGGCGTAAAGCATTAAAAGTCGTGTGGGATGATGGCAAAAATGGCGATTACAATTCAGAAAAATTTAAAAAGTCATTATTACAAACAGTACAAACTCCACAGGCAAACATACGTGATAAAGGCGATGCCATGGGCGTGTTGGCTAAATCGAGCAATAAACTCGTAGCTGATTATTACGCACCGCATCTTGCTCAAGCACCAATGGAGCCGCCGTGTGCAACAGCTATGTACAACAAAGACAGTGTTGATATATGGGCTGCTACGCAAAATCCACAAGCCGATATGAAAACAGTGGCTGCCATGCTTGGCATGGATGAGAGCAAAATTAATGTTCACGTTACCATGTTAGGAGGCGGCTTTGGGCGTAAGTCAAAACCTGACTTTTCAGCAGAAGCAGCTTACCTTTCAATGAAAGTAGGCAAACCTATTCGTGTGCAATGGACGCGTGAAGATGACATACAACATGGTTTTTACCATGCGGTTTCGGCTCAGCATATTGAAGCATCGCTAGATAAAAATGGCGCTATAGAATCTTATTTACACCGCACCGCGTTTTCACCAATTACCTCTACCTTTTCAGAAGGGGCGACTACGCCAGGGAGCTTTGAACTGCGCTTAGGGTTTACCGATAACCCTATTAACACACCTAACATGAAGTTAGAAAATGGTGATGCGCCTGCCAAAGCACGAATTGGTTGGATGCGCTCTGTATCAAATATTTTTCATGCCTTTGCTATTCAGTCATTTATTGGCGAAGCAGCGCACAAAGCCGGTCGCGACCAAAAAGACTATTTACTAGACACCATAGGTCCGAGTCGCATTGTTGATGTAACTGAGCAAAATGCCACATACGATAATTACGGTGGCGATAAAGAGGTTTACCCTTTAGATATTGGCAGACTGCGCCATGTTATTGAAAAAGTAGCTGACATGAGTAAATGGGGTCGAGAACTTCCTAAAGGGCGAGGTTTAGGCATAGCAGCACACAGAAGCTTTTTAACTTACGTAGCTACGGTAGTTGAAGTAGAAGTGTCGGATGCTGGCGATTTAAAAGTAATTAAATCGTGGGTTGCCATTGATGCGGGTACGGTTGTAAACACTGACACCGTTAAAAACCAAACTCAAGGTGGTTCTATTTACGGGATTACAACTGCAATCAGCGATGGTATTACCTTTGATAAAGGCCGCGTGCAGCAAAGTAACTTTCATGATTATCGCGTACCGCGTATGAGCGACTCACCACTTGAAGTTGACGTTGAAATTGTACAAAGTGACGCACCTCCAGCAGGGGTAGGCGAGCCGTCTACACCAGTTTATGCGCCAGCATTATGTAATGCTATTTTTGCAGCGTGCGGAAAGCGTATTAGGCAGTTACCGATTGGTAACCAGCTAAAAGCGTAACTAAATAACCTACAGCTTAAACAAAAAAACCGCCAAAATGGCGGTTTTTTTAGAAGTTAGCGATTAGTGAGTTTTTTCAAACTCATCAACTTCACGCTCTGCTTCTTCTTTAGATTTACCATACTGCTGCTGGA
>NZ_JACJDN010000473.1:0-3245 GCF_014163565.1 Pseudoalteromonas sp. SR45-5
GAAGGAACTTATGAATATTTTAATTGTTGATGATGACTTAGTTGATCGCAAATTAATTAAAAAAATGCTTATTTCTGATGGCTCTCATCATCATGACATTACCGAAGTAACGTGCGTACCCGAGGGCTTGAAAGCCATTGAAGACACGCACTTTGATATAATACTACTCGATTATAATATGCCTAAAGAAGATGGCATTGAAATGCTAATTGAAATGCGTGCAAAGCCTAAACTCGGTAACACCGCAATTATCATGATTAGTTCCTCAGAGAACTCAGCTTTAGCTATTGAGTGTATAGAAGCAGGCGCTCAAGACTTTTTACCAAAAGGTGATATAACGAGGGATAGTTTAAATAAAGCACTTATATATGCCAAAAAACGCTTCGAGGCAGAACAACGTATGCACAACAGTTATCTTGCTGTAAAGCATATGGCAGAACGGGATCAGCTTACTGGTTTGTCTAATCGATATCATTTTGAAGAAATACTAAAAGTAATGATAGCTAACAATAAACGTGCTAAAAACTGCGTGGCGTTACTTGCTTTAGATTTAGATAACTTCAAAAATATTAATGATACGCTTGGGCATAGTGTCGGCGATGAAATTTTAATACAAACAGTAGAAAGGATTCATAGTTGCCTGAGACAAAATGAAGAATTTGCACGCTTAGGAGGCGATGAATTTGCAGTTATAATAGGTGGAATTTGCAATATTAATCAAATAGGTACGATAGCAAATAGAATACTAGCTGAAGTGTCTAAACCCTTTTTGCATGAAGGTAGAACTTTAAATTGCAGTGTTAGTATAGGAAGTGCTTTATACCCAAACGATGCGACTGAATCGCATGAACTACTAAAATGTGCTGACATTGCAATGTATCGCTCAAAACAAAGTGGTAAAAGTAGAATTAGCTTTTACAAAGAGCAATATCAGTACGAATTTAGTCGCCGGGTAGATATTCAAAATAGTATAAAAGAGCACATAGAAGAAAAAAACTTTAGGCTATTTTATCAACCTGTTTACTGTTCTAAAACACAAATAATGACAGGTGTCGAAGCACTGATCCGTTGGCCAAATACAACCATTCATTATACCCCTGATGAGTTTATTCCTATTGCTGAAGAGTGTCGTTTAATTGATCCGCTTGGAAAATGGATAATAATGACCGCTTTAGAGCAGTTATCTTTATGGCAGCAAAGCTATGAAACGCCGTTAACACTATCTATTAATATTTCACCTATTCAGCTACAAAAAGAGATTTTAGAGACCTATTTATTAGAGACAGTCAAAACATACAACTTAAATACCAGCAGTATTATTCTTGAAATAACAGAAACAGCTTTTATGGAAAATAGTAAAGAAGTGATTGAGATATTAACTTCTTTGTCTAACAAGGGATTTAGGATTGCTTTGGACGATTTTGGTATGGGGTACTCATCCATATCTCATCTAATATCTTACCCTATTAATATAGTAAAATTAGACAAAAGCATGCAGTCGTTGGATGGAGAAAATAATAAGCGATTAAAAATAATCGAGAGTTTATCTTTAATGCTAAAAAAATTAGATTTTTCTGTGGTAGCTGAAGGAATCGAAACGAAAGCCCAACATCAGCTATGTAAAAAACTAAACATAGACTACTTGCAAGGTTTTCTATTTTCAAAACCTATGCCTGCAAACGAGATTAACTTGATACTCGATGACTATTGTAAAAAATCATCCTTAAATAAATAGGTAATTTTGAGCCTCTGTAAAATTGAAGCTTAAATCAGACACCTATATAACTTTAAGCTAAAAACCTTTGGTTTGAGCCACATACTCAAACTAAAGGCTCTTCAATTGGCACAGCCTAATAGGTTAAAACTTAAAATACATGCACATCAGCTGTATTTATCTAAATGCTGACCAATAACAGCCATGACTTTTTCTTTTAACTCTGCTGCCTGAAAACTTCCTTTTACAAGGTAACCTTTTACAAAGTCGTGTGACATTATAATCTTTTTTTCTTCTTCTCTTTCAGATGAGCTAAACATCATAACTACACACGAGCTTATCTCTATCATTTTTCTGAGTTTAGAGAACTTCTCTAAAAATTGAATGCCATTAACTTTTGGCATATTAATGTCTAAAAATATAAGAATTGGAGGAAATCCATCAGGGTACTTTATTCTATTAGATTCATAATTTTCTAAAAATTCTAATGCTTCTTGACCATCTTTTTTTTCAAAAATTGTAAGATCTAATTTAGCTTCTTTAATTAGCCTTTTAAGAATATACCGGTCAACTTCGTTGTCATCGACAATTAATATAGGGGGTTTAATTTTTGTCATATTAGCTTATCCAATGGTATTACTATTTTAAATGTTGTGCCTTTATCAGAGCTTTGCAGTGATATTTCACCGTTTAAGTACTCGATATGTTTTTTAACCAACGCCATCCCTAAACCAGAGCCCGTACTCGTCTGTGCATGAAATCGCTTAAACATATCAAACACTTCACCTTGATGCTTTTGTGGTATTCCCATTCCGTTATCTGTAACAGTAATAAAAAACGTCTCTTGCTCATTGAAAATATCACAGCGGACATAAGGGGAGTCTTTATTTCTGTCGTAATACTTCAACCCGTTTGAAATTAAGTTTTCAATAATTTGAGCAAAACGCGCTTTTTCTGACTTTATAGGTACTGATAGATTAATTGTTGTCTCGAGCTTACAAGGGTTGTCTTTCATAAGCCAAGTGAGTCGCTCTTTCATATCAATAATCAACTGATTAAAATCAATTACATCTCTATCTTCACTACCAATTTCAGCTTTAGCTAATAGTAAAATATCAACAACAAGTGTCTCTAACTTTTCCATTTGTTGATAGATAACCAATGCATTTCGACTTGCCTCTTCAGTATCTCCTGCTTTTATATCTTCAATAACAAAATGTGCTAGGGATTTAGCCCCTGACAACGGTGATTTCAGGTCATGAGAAGCTCGATAAGCAAACTGTGCAAGTTCGTCATTTGCTTGCTGCAGGGAGGCTGTTTGGCTATTTATAATCTCTTTGAGTTCAATACTGTTTTCAATATTTAAAAGATCATTTTTAATCCGCTGCCTGGCCGCGATAACGAGTGCTTTTAATTCACCCGACGTTTTTATATCAAGCTCATCATCTAGGTTAATATTGCTTTCGGGTTTACTTGATAAGAGCAGGGTAAGATTTCGAATAGAGCTGGATATAGTACGAGAAAGGTAACT
>NZ_JACJDN010000474.1:0-3237 GCF_014163565.1 Pseudoalteromonas sp. SR45-5
TAAGCTTTTAAATTTAGCCTCAAGTACGTCTACACCGTATAAAATACCGACCACCAGCACCGAGAGTTTTATTGCAGCCCCAAGGTTTTCTGTCGCTATCATCACGCCTATTGATGCAAGTACCCAAATGGTTGCAGCTGATGTAACGCCAACTACCGCACCATCTTTTGCGAGCATAACGCCAGCCCCTAAAAAGCCGATACCTGTAATTATTTGCCCAACCACACGAGAATGATCTATTACATCCCCTTGTAAATTAAACGCAGTGGATAAAAACAAATACGTACCCAAGGTTATTAACGCAGAGGTACGAATACCTACAGGCTTGCCGCGCAACTGGCGCTCTATACCAATAATGGCACCGCAAAAAGCCGCAGTACCAATAGCTGCCCACGAATACGGGGCTACATCAATTAAATCTAAAAAAGTCACTGTTAACCTTATATTTTATTAGCTATAGCCACCGCCGTTCTTAAACGTTGGCTACCAAACGCTGACATTTTACTAAAATCACTTCGTGCAATAGGTACATACTGGCAATCTATTGCGAGCTGTTTATCGTTACCGGGCTCACAAAACGGATCGTGAACATACACGCAATGCTCATCAAGGTGCGTAACACACACCCAATGTGGTGATTTTTTACCATCAAAACTATATGTGCTAATTAATAACAGCACACTAAAGCCTTTACTTAACCACTGCTCAATATGCTCAAGCTCTACATCTTTATACGTAAGCGGTATATTTGCTTGTGCAATAACATCTACAAATTGTTGATGCACGGTGGCAAGTACCACTTTTTTGTTTTCGTTACGTACGCCATCTAAAAACAAAGGCTCTGTGGTATTAACCATTACCTCGCTTTTAAAACCACGCTTATTAGCCCCAAGTGCCAAACCAAACGGATGGCAACCACCATGACCCGATGTCATAAAAATGGTGGTACCTTCACGCCAAAGTGCCAGCTCATGCGATTGGGTAAGCTCAGTTGTTGGCTCAAGTGCGCCCATTGCCATTAATAGTGCAGCAGGTCCGCACGTAAACTCAGTAGTTTGCTGATACCACGGCGTTAAACGCGCCACTTTTAACTCACTCGTTTGTCGAATGTTTTTTTGCATTCGTAGTGCGTCACTGTGGTCATCGTAATAATCGCTATATTGACCAAACACTCTGTAACCTAAGCTTTTATAAAGCCCTATCGCACCTTCGTTATTTACAGCCACTTCTAAACGAAGGTAAATACGCCCTCGCTCATACGTTTCTTTTTCAAGGCTAGTAAGCAATGTCTTTGCAACGCCCTTACCTTGCATCGTGGGTTTTACAGCAAGCGAATATAAACGCGCTAAACGAGTCCCTTTATGGCACCACACTAATCCATATCCACATACTTGCTCGCCATTTTGGGCAACGAGTAAAATACCGTGTTTTGCACTAAGCCAGCGTTTTAAACTACGCGGACTTAATTTATCGTTATTAAAGCAAGCGTTTTCAACGTCAATCAGTGCATTTAAATCACTACTAAGCGCCTTTCGAATAACAAGGTTGCTCATGTTATTACCCACGGCCTCGTGCTTCTAAGCGTTGTTTAAACTCATCCATAATGATCATGTATAGCTCGTCGCCTAAATAGCCGTCTTCTACCTTGTGATCAATACTTGGGTTGTCGTTTACTTCAAGTACATATGCTTTGCCTTGATGCTCTTTAACATCTACGCCATATAAACCCCTACCCACTGTTTTACATGCTTTTAATGCTGCATCTAACACCGCTTTTGGTAACTCAAAGGTTGGTAGAGTTTCAAAGCCGCCAGAGAAAAACCGTTTAGCGTCGTGGTTATAAATTTGCCAATGGTTACGCGCCATTAAATAGCGGCATGCATAAATTGCACGGCCATTTAACACACCCACTCGCCAATCATATTCGGTATACATGTACTCTTGTGCAAGCACTAATGCGCTATATTCAAACAGCTCTGTAAGCTTAGCGGCAAGCTCATCACGGTTTGAAACTTTAAATACACCTTTTGAGAACGACCCTTCAGGCATTTTTAAAACAAGCGGATACGTAAACGCTTCTTCTAATTGCTCAAGCGTTTCACTTGCTTGATCTGCCACTACAACCGTTTTTAAACTTGGCACTTTTTGATAATTAAATGCATCGTGTAAATACACTTTATTACAACAACGTAAAATAGACTCAGCATCGTCAATAACCACTAAACCCAGGCTTTGCGCTTTGCTTGCAAGGCGATACGTTGGGTGGTCAATCGCTGTAGTTTGGCGAATAAATAACGCATCAAACTGGGCAATGTTATCAATTTCGTCAAAGCTTAATGCTTGTGCATAAATACCGTGTTTAGCAGCTGCTTTAATAAAACGTGCAATGGCGTCTTTATCACTCGGTGGTACTTTTTCGTTATGATCAACAAGTATTGCCATGTCCCATCTAAAACGACGTTGCACAGAACTAATACGCCACTGCGTTTTAGTAAAGTTATCTAGCTTGGCTACAAATTCGCTGTACTGCTGCTCGTTTAAAGACGACATCGAGCCTTGTTGCAATAATCCTTGTTCATCAACAAATAAAATAGGAGCTGGGTATTGTTTAAATACCGACTTTGCCGCTTTTGATTGTAAATCGTTTTGGGCATTACCAAAGTAAAGTGTGCCGTCTATTTGGCCCACATTTAACATAGCTGCTTGGCCACTACGAAGAGCATTAATGGTTTTTACACTGGGTAAAACTTGGTGCTTGCGCGCCTCTGCAAGTAATGAGCAATAGTAACCTTTGCTCAAGTATTGGCTTGAGTCGCACAGATTAATAATGCGTGTTTTTGGTTCGTTATGTTTTGGGTAATCACGTAAGTAGGTATTAAACGTAATTACATTTTCGAACGATTGAGCAAGCGTTTGCTCGTTGTTATCAACCACAATTAAGGTTTTAAACACGACTTTTCCTAGTTAAGTCAAAATATAAAAAGCGTGCTTAGTAAAATACTAAGCATTATAAATAGAAACACCCATCGTACTAAGTGGGCATTGCGCGAATCACTTAATATGATGGGTGCTTTAACAGGTACCTACTGTACGAGTTAGCGCTTAAATTGCTTAAGCGACATGTGCTTTATATGCCCTTTTTTAAAAACGCACAAACGAGATATTTTTAGCGTGAAGATAAAAAATATTGATTAACTATATTTTCCACCTAATGCAGATTAAAATACGCAAAACAAC
>NZ_JACJDN010000475.1:0-3231 GCF_014163565.1 Pseudoalteromonas sp. SR45-5
AGGTTTTTTGTCACTAATTTGTGTTTTTTTTACCACCATTTTAATTTACACGTTACACTTTCATAAAAATGTCATACTTAGTCATAATAATGAAAACTAATTCGATAGCGTAAGAGATAAATTGGAATGTCACGTAAAGTACTAGTCGTAGATGACGAAGCTCCTATCAGGGAGATGTTGGTTTTTGTTTTAGAGCAAAATGGATTTCAAGCAATTGAAGCAGAAGATTACGACTCTGCTATTGCAGCTATGGTTGAACCTTACCCAGATATGGTTTTACTTGATTGGATGTTACCAGGTGGAAGCGGTATTCAAATTGCTAAAAAGTTTAAGCAAAACGAACACACCCGCCAAATCCCAATTATTATGCTTACAGCTCGCGGCGAAGAAGAAGACAAAGTACGCGGCCTTGAAGTAGGTGCAGATGATTACGTCACCAAGCCGTTTTCTCCTAAAGAGCTTATGGCACGTATTAAAGCGGTTATTCGCCGTGTATCGCCAACCTCATTAGAAGAAGCTATTGAAGTACATGGCCTGCGTTTAGACCCTATTTCGCATCGTGTTACCTCAGAAGGTAACGAGCTTGATATGGGGCCAACCGAATTTAGATTACTGCACTTTTTTATGACTCACCCAGAGCGTGTTTATAGCCGTGAACAACTGCTTGATCATGTGTGGGGAACTAACGTTTACGTAGAAGATCGCACGGTTGATGTGCACATTCGTCGCCTGCGTAAAGCAATTGGCCCACTTGGACATGACCGTTTGGTGCAAACAGTACGTGGCGCTGGGTATCGTTTTTCAAGTAAGCTGTGATCAGCTTAAAACTTAGCTAATGTGTAAAATACGCATGTATTACTACTCTAAGGTAAAGTGAGTGTATGTATCGAGTTGTTAATAAACAGGCGTTAGTTAAACGCCTGTTTATCTATTTTTTACCCTTACTATTAATTGGTGTGCTGGTTGGCGCGCCATTTTTGCTTTTATTTTTAGGATCTTTTTCCCTCCTTATTTGGCACTACCATCAACTTTATCGTTTGAGCGATTGGCTACTTAATCAACGCAGCTTTAATCCACCAGAGGGTGAGGGTGCATGGGAGCAAGTGTTCGAAGGTATTTATCATCTCCAGCACCGTAATCGTAAAAAACGTAATGAGCTTGCAGATTTAATTCGTCGCTTTCGCGATGGGGCTGAAGCGGTACCTGATGCGGTTGTGGTATTACAAAACGATTTAAGTATTGTGTGGTGTAATCAATTAGCCCTTAAAGTGCTTGGTTTGCAGTGGCCTACCGATCATGGTCAGCGCCTTGATAATTTAATTCGCGAACCTAAGTTTGCTAAATACATGCACAAAGGCGAATTTGACGAGGCGCTTGAGCTGGATAACGGTCACAGTATTGAGCAGGTGCTTGAGTTTAGGGTAATGCCATATGCAAGTACGCAACTTATGGTTGTGGTACGTGATGTAACGCGCTTAAAACAGCTTGAACAGATGCGTAAAGACTTTGTAGCCAATGTGTCGCATGAACTACGTACACCGCTTACAGTGGTTACAGGGTATCTTGAGATGATGGATGGCGACATGATGCCGCCGCCAGCAATGTGGAACAAAGCGCAAAATACCATGCTTGAACAATGTAAGCGCATGGATAGCTTAGTCAGCCAATTATTATCGCTTTCGCGTATTGAAGGTGCACGGCGCCAAGACAACGATAAAGCTATAAATGTACCGCAATTACTTGGTTATATTCACACTGAAGCAAACTCAATTAATCAAGACAAAGGCCACGAACTTATTTTTGATATTGATAAAACCCTTGATATTAAAGGCTCTGAGGATGAACTGCGTAGTGCGTTTTCTAATTTAGTATTCAACGCGATTCATTACACAAAACCAGGCGGTAAAGTAGAAGTTTGCTGGCAGCGCAAAAACAATAAAGCGTGTTTTAGTGTTACCGATAATGGTGATGGTATTGCGCCTGAGCATATTAACCGATTAACTGAGCGTTTTTATCGTGTTGATAAAGCTCGCAGTAGAACAACAGGTGGCTCAGGCTTAGGGCTCGCTATAACAAAACATGTGTTAACTCGCCATGATAGTAAATTAAATATTCGCAGTGAAGTTAACAAAGGATCGTGTTTTTCTTTTGAATTTTCAATAGATAAGATAGTTTCGCTGACTAAATAATTAAGCTAATAGGTCAAGTCATAAAAGTGTCATCTAAGAGTAATGTAACTGTCATGTACTCACTTTAGAGTGGGCAGCAGTTAGAAAATGGAACGAACAAACCGGAGAACTCTACATGAAATTTAAAAACTTAGTTGCCGCAATGGGTGTGGCTGTTACAACTTTCGTATCTGCACAAGCAGTTGCTCTAGACCAAAATATTCCTGAGTATCAAAAAATTAGTGGTGTTTCAGGCAACTTTTCATCAGTAGGTTCTGACACTTTAGCCAACATGATGACGTTTTGGGCTGAAGAGTACAAACGTATTTACCCAAATGTAAATATTCAGATTCAAGCAGCAGGTTCTTCTACTGCTCCACCGGCACTTACCGAAGGTACTGCTAACCTAGGTCCAATGAGCCGTAAAATGAAATCTAAAGAAATCGAAGCGTTCGAAAAACGTTACGGTTACAAGCCAACAGAAGTTCGCGTAGCTATTGATGCACTTGCTGTATTTGTACATAAAGATAACCCAATTGAAGGTCTTCGTATTGACCAAGTAGATGCTATCTTTTCATCTACTCGTAAATGTGGCGCACCAGAACAAGTTAACCGTTGGAGCGATGTTGGTCTAACAGGTGATTGGGCAGCTAAAGATGTGCAACTTTACGGACGCAACTCAGTATCAGGTACGTATGGTTACTTTAAAAAGAAAGCACTTTGTAAAGGTGATTTCCGTAATAACGTAAATGAGCAACCGGGTTCTGCATCAGTAGTACAGTCAATTTCATCTTCATTAAATGCAATTGGTTACTCAGGTATAGGTTATAAAACATCGGGCGTACGTACAGTACCGCTAGCTAAAAAAGGCGATAACTTTGTTGATGCAACACTTGATAACGTTGCACAAGGTAAATATCCATTATCTCGCTTTTTATACCTTTATGTGAATAAGCACCCAAACAAGCCGTTGTCTCCAATGGAAGCGCAATTCTTAAAAATGGTACTTTCAAAAGATGGTCAGCAAATTGTAGAAAAAGATGGTTATGTACCACTTTCTGCA
>NZ_JACJDN010000476.1:0-3230 GCF_014163565.1 Pseudoalteromonas sp. SR45-5
CCACTACAGCTAATAAGAGTGATACAGCAAGTAATCCTTTGTAGTTATATATCACTACTTACAACTCAAAAACTAGACTTTTAAGCTTAATTAATGCTATTTAAGGTACATCTACTTTAAATGTAAAAAATCTCACCTTTATGCTAATTACTTTGCCTGTGTCTGAGCTCACCCCTGGTATGTACGTTGATAGCGTTACTAAGCAACACGAGGGGATCAATAGCATAAAAATTAAGACCAGTGGCTTGGTGCGCGACAAATCTATTATTAAGCGTTTAGTGTCTGAAGGGGTGCTCGAGCTGCTTATAGATTTTACTAAAGGTGATGCGCCAGTTCCTGCCAAATATAAGCCCCAAAGCGCACCTAAAACATCTAATAGCCAAAAAAAAGTAGAAAAAACACCTATAGCTATTTCTATCGAACAGGAGTTTGCTAAAGCGACTGTAAATTACGATCAGCATGGCCGAAAGTTACAATCATTATATGGTGATTTAACATCTGGCCTGAGTGTTAATATAAAAGTGCTTGATGAAATTGCCAGCGAGATAGTCAGCTCAGTTTTTCGTAATGCTAACGCTATGACTATTCTTACTCGTATAAAAGACAAACATAGCTATAACTGGCGGCATATGATCAACTGCGCCATTTTTACTGCTGTATTTGCTAAATACTTAGGGTATGAAAAGGCTGTTGTACAAGAGCTTGCAATGGGGGCGTTACTTCATGACTTAGGCCAAGCTAAATTACCGCAGGGTATATTTTCCAAGCCAACTAAACTAAGTAATAACGAGCTAGCAGCAATTAAAAAGCATGTTGCCCAAGGTTTAGGTTTAGTTAAAGGTGAGAAGGGTATAACTCCCCTTATGCTCGATATGATAGTAAATCATCATGAGCGTTTAGATGGCTCTGGTTATCCGCGAGGCCTGCAGGCTGAAAAGTTAAGTCGCCCGGCGCGTATAATGGCAATTGTAGATGTGTACGATGCTATGACAGCCGATAGAATGCACCAAGAGGGTGATGAGCCTATTAATGCATTACGCTACTTATTAGCCAATAAACACTTGTTTGATGGTGAACTAGTACAACGCTTTATAAAATGCTTGGGGGTCCATCCGGTAGGAACTATTGTAAAATTAACGAATGAACGTTTAGCCTTAGTGCTTGAGGGGAACGTATTAAATCCTATAAAACCTAAAATTAAGCTATTTTATAATGCTAAGCACAATCATCATGTTACACCTAAAGACATAGATTTAAGTGAGCACACCCAAGAGCTGAAAATACTAGCAAGTGTTAAGCCTCTTGATTATCAGATTAATTTGTCTCGCCTGCTAAAAGAGCATTTGTTGAACTAGTTTTACTGCATTGCCTTTTTTTAGTTTGTTTTGCAGAAATAAACGCACCCAAAAAACAACTCCCCATCAGTGTTAACCATAGCAAAGTACCTAACTCTACATGCAATGCAAAACAACAAAGCGCTAAAGAAATCAACGAATTTAACATTGCCCCTAACCAATAATGGTTTACGGGGTTATCGCATTGTCCTGCTTGAGTGCATGCGCAGTAGTTTGCTTTGTAAAAGCAAAATACACTCGCCCCACAAAATATTAGCCCTGTAATAATAAATAAAATGATCACAGTTTTACTTCCTTTGCGATTTTATAGTGAGTGTAATTTGCTATATATTTCAAGTCAATCTAAATGATAATTAATTACAATTAGAGCTTTAACTCTAATAACACATTTCTCATCCGATGAGTTTTAAATAGTTGTTAAAATGTCGTTAAATAACATGTTTTTTGCTGTTTTTTGACGCATTCATAGAGTTTTTTACAAAAAATTAAGGTAGTGTAGCAAAGTTTCAAATCCTAATAACAACACACATAGTACCCAGACAGTCAGTTTGGTTAAGGACTCAACAATGAAATTTTCTAAAACTCTTATTGCAGCTTCGCTTGCATTTGTTTCAGCTGATAGCTTTGCAGCTGCGTTTCAATTATCAGAGCAAAATGCATCGGGTTTAGGCCGTGCATACGCTGGTGAAGCTTCTATCGCAGACGATGCGTCTGTAGTTGCACGTAACCCTGCACTAATGACTTTATTTAAAGATAAACAACTAAGTGTTGCTGCTATTGGTGTAATTCCAGATGTAAGCTTAGAAGGTGAAGGCGCGCCAACTGGTATTGATCAATCTTCATTAGATGACGATAGCATTGCACCAAGTGCAGTGGTACCAGCAGCTTACTTTACTATGCCTTATAACGATAAAGTATCGCTTGGTTTTGGTGCATTTTCTAACTTTGGTTTATCAACAGACTTTGACGATGACTACTCAGCAGGACAGATTGCTGGTAAAACAGAAATCTTCACCGTTAACTTAAATGCAAGCGTTGCTTATAAAGTTACTGAAAAGTTTAGCTATGGTATTGGCTTAAACGTAATTTACGCTGATGCAACTATTGTGCGTCATGCTGGCTCTGGTTTACCATTTGCTTCAAGCACTGAAGTTGTGAACTTGGAAGGTGATGACACAGGTTACGCTTTAAATGTTGGTTTAATGTATCAGCTTGATGATAACAGCCGTTTTGGTTTTAATTATCGTACAGAAACAGATATTACATTCGAAGGTGATTACTCGAATCAAATACCAACAGCTTATCGTGGATTAAATGGAACTGAATTACCTGGTTCTGTTGAAATAACACTTCCTGCAATAGCTGAATTTTCAGGTTCTCATCAGTTAGATGAAAAACTTGGTCTTCATTACAGTATTCTATGGACAGGTTGGAGTAGCTTTGATTCATTAGAAGCACAAGTTACAGCTCCAACTGGCGATAAGTTTAGCGCATTTAATAAAGATGAAAGCTTCTCTGATTCATACCGTTTCGCTGTGGGTTCAGATTACCAATATAACGAAGATTTATTACTTCGTGCTGGTGTAGCATTTGATCAGTCTCCAGTATCACAAGATCACCTGTCGATCTCTATCCCAGATACAGATCGTTTTTGGTTCTCATTCGGTGGTAACTACACAATTGATCAAAGCTCTAACGTTGATCTTGGTGTAAGTATCATCCGTGGTAAAACTCAGAACTTTGAAGAAGATGGATTTGAGTTTGAGTCAGAAGGTAATGCAGTACTTATTGGCGCTCAGTACAACTACAAATTCTAATATTTGTATAAATGCTTAGAGCTTAGGCTCTGGGCACAAAAAAGCCGCTCACTTTAAT
>NZ_JACJDN010000477.1:0-3228 GCF_014163565.1 Pseudoalteromonas sp. SR45-5
AGTATAGCTAGTTGGGAGTGTTTTTTACGTAATATAAAGCCACTTTTTTATAGGCGTAAAAAAGCCTGCATAAAAGCAGGCTTTAGTTTCTAGGGAAAATTAAAATTTAGCGCGAATACCAAAGCTGTAACGGCGATCTGCTTCAGTGTACTTCCAAGCACCACCTAGTTCAGATAGGTAAATAGAAGGCTCGCCCGTTAAGTTGGTCGCATTACCTACTAAGGTCACGTTTTCGTTAATATCCCAGCTTGCAGAGAAGTCTAACTGGCCTCTGTCGTCACGGTAGTTATTACCGTAAACAGTACCTTCTGCTGAAATACTGCCGTCTGAGTTAATATTTTCTACACGTTTCTCGTTTTCAGTATCTAAGAAACTGTCACGGTAGTTATAAGCTAGACGAGTAGAGAAACCTTCGTATTCCCAAAATACTTGTAAGTTATACGTATTTTTAGAAATATCTAATAACGGGTTACCGTTTGGTTGCTCGCTGTCTGCGTATGTGTAGTTTGCGTTAATGCCTAAGCCAGAAAATGCACCAGGTAGGTCTGTAAAGAACTGTTGATAACCAACTTCAAAGCCTTGTACTGAGCCGTTTTCACCGTTTACATTTTTAACAGTATCGATACCCGTTAGTCCTGCGTCACGTAAGCCTGCTACATGGTTAAAGCCATCAGCATCTACTGGGAAGTCAGTTGCATCCGAGTAAACTAGGTTGTCTTGTGAAACACCTGCAACGTCAAGCTGACATACTTGGTTCCATTGAGTTACGTTTTGACCTGTTGAAGTGCTTGATGCAGCTACACAGCTACTTTCGTTACTTAAGAAAGATTCAACATCTTTATAAAATACTGCGAAAGAAATTACGTTACCTTGGTCAAAGTAATGCTCTACAGATAAGTCGTATTGCGTTGCACGATATGGTTCTAAATCAATAGAGCCTTGCGTTGCACCTGTAATGTCGTTATTAACGTCAAATGCAGGGCTTAGTTCGCTAAAGTCAGCGCGGCGCATAACTTTTGCAGCAGCAAAGCGGAATAATGTTTCGTCTGAGTAGTTATACGTTACGTTTAAGCTTGGTAAAAAGTCGCTGTAGTCATTGTCGCCAGTTACTTTTTCGCCATTAAGAAATACGCTTGATTCTAAATCTGTAGTTACATAACGACCACCCACAATTGCAGTGATGTTATCAAAGTCTAAGTAGGCTGATATATACACGGCAGCAGTATCTTCAACTACGTTGCGGTATGCGCTTTCTTGGAACTCTTGGTTATCTGAAAGACTACCTGTTGACGCTAGGTTAGTACCTGCAAGTAACTGCTGAAGCTGAGCGTAAGTATTGGCCGGGTTAGATAAACCGTTGTAGCTTAAAAAGGTTAGTAGGTCGTTTTGTCCCGAATGACCTAATTGGTCAAATGAGTTGTCGTGGCTAACTGTTGTAAAGCTATTTGAAAAAGCAGCGTTGTAGTCATCAACCCATAAAGTGGCTAACGAACCGTCTGAGTCGTTAAATGCATTTTTATAAATGTCTTTAATTTCTACTTTGTATTGCTCATATTCGTAATCGCGGTTAGTAACACGTACACCCGCTTTTACTTTAGATACCCAGCTTAAGCTGCTGAGTGGCTCAAACATTTCAACATCAAAACGAATAGCTGTTTCGTCATTGTCTGTTCTTCTATCTTCACTTTTAAACGTACGAAGTGCTAAGTTTTGTGGGTCAGTAAATGCATTAGGATCTGAATGAATGATGCTTGGTAATTTATTACCGTCTTGAGAGAATGCACCATCATATAAATGATTTGTTAGCTGAGTTCCACCACTTGCTTCAAATGTTGATTTTTCGATTGGGCGAAGTGTAAATTCAGAATCAGGTCTTACGCTTTCTGATGATGCTACCGCAATTTCACCAGAGATTTTGATACTGTCAGTAAGGTTCCACTCTGCACCAAGTGCATTTGAAAACGAGTCAGTTTCACGAAAGTCACTGTATGTTTTAGGAATACCAAATTCGTTTGTTAACGTGTAATTATTTACGCCGTTAGCATCTTGAGTTGTATTTGCATCTGTTGATAGTGAACCTGCGACACCTAAAATAGAGTTACCAGCTTGTTCACCTGAGCGCTTTGTGCCGCTTAAATCAAGATACACCATGCCATTACCAGATTGTGGTGCCCATTGAAGAGATAAATTTACAGCAGTTCGTTTACGCTGCTCTACGTATTGTTCAACACTGTGCTCGTCTCTTACGATAGCGTTGCCACTAGGTGTATTACCTTCTTGGCCATTAATTTCGATATCTTGAGGTTTAACACGGCTAGATGTTTCATCTTGGCGAATTTCTCGATCTTGGAATGAAAACATAGCAATGGCACCAAAGGTACCCATTTCATCAAAGTCCCAGTTGTTACCAATTGAACCACTAAAAATAGGAGCTACATTTTCTGTTTTATCAGCGTATTCGCCATCTAATGAAACTGCGCCAGTTAGTTTATCTAACTCTAATGGGCGAACTGTCTTTAAACTAACTGTTCCGCCTAATGCACCCTCAATCATATCGGCAGTAGGAGACTTAACTACTTCTACTGTTTTTAAGAAGCTTGATGGGTAATCTTGCAAGCTAATGCCGTCACGAGAGTCACCAATAGTAGAGCGACCATTTAATTCAACACGGTTTTGAGGTAAGCCACGAATCGAAACACTGTCACCCACACCAAAATCGGTATTAATAGATACGCCAGTAATACGTTGCAACGCTTCTGCAATATTATTATCTGGTAACTTACCAATGTCTTCAGCAACAATCGCATCTACAATACGTCCGTCAGTACGCTTAAGCATAGCGGCGGCTTTCATACTGCCTAGCATGCCTTTTACTTCAATAACTTCAATGTCTGCAGCTGCCGTTTCTGAAGCTGCGGGAGCCTCTTGCGCTGCAATATTTGAAGAAGCCATTAATAAAAGGGCTGCGGCACTGATTGTTGTAGAGCTACTTCTTTTATGCTTATTAATTAATGTTGAAGTAATTTGATTGAGTTTCATGTATCTCTCCCGTTTGGGTACGACTTGCGTCATTGTGTGTGTGTGTGTTGTTACTTGGCTTGGTTAACCAATTTAACTGTTTCTTTCCTGTAGCGTGTCATACAGGTGGTATGGTTGAAATTAATCCAATTCAACTTTATTTACAACCTTTGTTTACCAAAATTTCACAATGTGTATTACAAAAACCTC